>DAIMHT010000088.1:0-6435 GCA_036723155.1 Actinomycetota bacterium | reverse complement strand
GTCGGGGTTCCGTCGCCGGTCGTGAGGCCGACGACTCCCCGCTGAACGTGTTGGGCGTGCCCCAGCATCTCGGCCCGCGTGAGTGCGGGTGCGACGGGGACGTCGTCGCCGAGGGCGGCCACGAGCTCGTCACGGGCCTGCCCGGCGATGGCCGCCGAGACTCGCGCAGCGAGCTCGTCATGACGTTCCACGCGGGTCAGGAAGTCGAGGTCACGGACGTCCGCGAGATCCAGCACGTCGCAGAGGCGCCCCCAAAAGTGCTGCTCGTCGATGATCCCGAGCGTGATCCACTTGCCGTCCGCGGTCGGGAAGGAACCGTAGGAGGGGAGCTGGCCCATCGGCTGGTCTTGGCCGGCGACGGCGGTGCCGGTGAACGGACCGGTCCAGGTGGCGAGTATCTCGGCCATGGCCACGTCAATGCGTTCACCACGGCCGGTGCGAGTGCGGCCGAGGAGGGCGGCGCACGTGGTCATCGCCGCGAAGACGCCTCCGCTGAGATCGGCGACGGGAACCGTGCACTCCACCGGTGGACCTCCGCCGGGGGTGAGCATTCCGGCGTAGGCCTGGTAGTTGAGGTCGTGACCGGGCGTGTGCGCGAGGGGCCCGTCTTGGCCGTAGCCGGAGACCGAGCAGTACACGATCGACGGGTTGATGCCCCGCACTTCGGGCTCGCCCATGCCGAGCCGGGCGGCGACGCCGGGACGGAAGCCTTCAACGAGCGCGTCGGCGTCGGCGACGAGCTCGTGGGCGTGGGCGCGCTGGTCGGGGTCGTGGAGGTCGAGGACGATGCTGCGTTTGTTGGCGTTCAGCGTCGAGAACAGCTGCGGGAAGACTCGCATCGGGTCGCCGCCGGGCGGTTCGAGCTTGAGGACGTCGGCGCCGAGGTCGGCGAGCAGCTGCGTGGCGTACGGGCCGGGACGCCAGATGCTCAGGTCGAGGACGCGAACGCCCTGAAGCAGGCCACCGGTCGTGTCGTCATCCGCGGCTGGGGACACGGCGGGATCTTACGGTTCCCGCCTCGCCCGCCCCGTGGTGTCAGGCGGTGACGTGCTCGCCGATCTCAGCGGACTGGGACCGGCCGGGGTCCGCGGCGTGGGGTGCGACCGCGAGGTCGTAGCGGGTGGCTTCGACCACGAAGCGGTCTCGCGACGCGTCCCAGTACGCGAGGCGGTCGAGCGGGACGCGGATCGAGACCTGTGTCGTGGCGCCGGGATCGAGCGCCACGCGTTGGAAGCCGACCAGCCATCGCGGTGGTCGTTCGATCGTCGAGTCGGGCGCCGAGGCGTAGCACTGCACGACGTCGGCACCGGGTCGATTACCAGTGTTGGTCACGTCGACGCTGACCTCGAGGTGGTCGTCGCCGACGGTGAGGTCCGGGGGTCCGTGACGGAAGCTCGTGTACGAGAGACCCCACCCGAGTGGGAACGCCGGCGGTCGCCCGACGTGGTCGTGGTGCTGCTGCCCGTGGAACCGGCCGTACTCGACGTGGTGGGCCTGACGGTCGAAGGGAGGGAGGTCGCGTTCGTCGATCGGGAATGCGCACGGCAGCCGGCCCGACGGCTCGGCCTGGCCCAACAGGAGGTCGGCGAGGGCTCGGCCACCCTCCATGCCCGAGTACCACGCGATCACGATGGCCGGCACCGTCTCACGCCAACGTTCGGTCACGACGGCGCTGCCGGTCACGACCACCGCGATGGTCCGCGGCTGGGCCGCCGCGACGGCGACGAGCAGCTCCTCGTCGGCGTCGTGGAGCGTCAACTCGGCCCGGTCTCCGCCCCGGGCCGTGTTCCCCCGACCGCGGATCACGGTGGAGAGCTCGGCGGCGACGGGATCGTCGGGGTCGAGGGGCGGGAAGAAGGCGTAGAGCTCAGGGTTCGCGGACGGGTCGATGAACTCGCCTTCGTCGGCGCTGGTGTAGCCGACGACGACGATCGCGACGTCGGCGGCGGCGGCGAGCTCCGCCGCCCGGGCGGGGTCGGACCCGTCGTCGTGGACGACGTCGCCGTCGAGGGCGTCGCGGAGTCCGGCGAGGGGCGTGACGACGCTCGGTGGTCGGACGTCGCTGGACCCGGCGTCGCCCGTGTTCACCACATCGGCGAGGGGCCCGAGCACCGCCACGCGGTTCAGGCTCGCGGCGTCGAGGGGCAGGACCGGTGTGCCCTCGACGGGTGCGTTGCGCACGAGGACCATCGACTGCTGGGCCACCTGCCGGGCGAGGGCCCGGTGGTCGTCGCCGGCAATCACGTCCCCGGAGGGGACGCGGGTGGATGCGGCGGTCCGCAGCATCGTCCGGAGCAGCCGCCGGGCCGCGTCGTCGATCTGGGCTTCCGGGACGGCACCGGCGTCGACGAGCGCCCGGAGGTGGGGTGCGTAGTGCATCCGGAACGGCATCTCGACGTCGACGCCGGCGTTGGCGGCGGCCTCGGCGTCCCGGATCCCGTAGATCCAGTCGGTGATGACGAACCCGTCGAATCCCCAGCGGGTCTTCAGGATGTCGGTGAGCAAGGTCCGGTTGTGCCCGCACCATTCGCCGTTGACCGAGTTGTAGGCGCTCATGACGCACGCCGCGCCTTCGTCGACGCACCGGCGGAAGTGAGGCAGGTAGACCTCGTTGAGGACGCGCGGTGCGGCCGTCACGTCGACCTGGAACCGGGCGTTCTCCATGCTGTTGAGCGCGAAGTGCTTGACGCAGGCCATCACGTGCTGCTGGATGCCGCGCACCGCGGCGGCGCCGAGCTCTCCGACGTGGCAGGAGTCTTCGCCGTAGGTCTCTTGGGCGCGGCCCCACGCGGGGTGGTACAGCAGGTTGATGCAGACGCTGCCGATCAGGTTGGCGCCTTGGGCCCGTGCTTCGGCTCCCATCGCCGCACCGACGCGTTCCTCCAAGTCGGGATCCCACGTCGCGCCCCGAGCCATCGACACCGGGAAGCAGGTCGACTGGCCGAGGGTGACGCCGCGGGGGCCGTCGCAGAACCGGATCCCGGGCAGGCCGACCCGGTCGATGGCACCGCCGACGTAGGGGGTGTGCCCGTAGCCGCCGCGCAGCATCTCGACCAGCCCGGGCCAGAAGTCGAGATCGCCCGACATCATCGCCAGGCGCTCGTCGAGTGACAGCTCGTCGAGGATCGACTCCACCACGGTCTCGAGCTGGTCGGGGTCGGTGGTGGCTCGGGCCAGGAGCGCGCCGAACGCGACGTCCCCGGGACCCGGCGGCGGGGTGCTCATGAGCGGTGACCTTACGGGCGGCGAGCGAGACGCCGCGTGGAGCGCGCCGCTTGGGACTACGTCGTGAGCAGCTCTTCGATGCGGGCCAGCGTCTGTTCCATCGCGGCTCGGGTCTTCTTGCGGGCCGGTCGGACCACCGCCTTGACCTTCTCCTCGGAGATGTCCCAGCTCTCCCGCACCCGGGTGCCGTCGCCGACGGGTTCGAGCTCGTAGCGCCAGATGCGCCCACCGGCGAGGCGCGCCCCGAGGGGGCTCGGCGGTCGAGTCTGCCAGGCGATCCGGCGGCCATCTTCGAACTCGATGACCTCGCTGACCATCGAGTACGGGAGTCCCATCTTCATCGACATCCCGAACCGGGAGCCGAGCGCGAGCCGCTCGGGCGCGTCCTTGGACTTCCGAACGCTCCCGGAGCCATCGATCTCGGGGTGATGGCGCGGGTCGGCGAGCAGCTCGAAGATCTTGTCGGCGGGCGCGGGGATGACGCGCTCGACGGTCTCAACGTCGTTGGGGTTCGTCATGGCCGAACGGTAGCCCAGGGCGTCTCGCCCCGTTCGGGCTTGGCCGGACGTGCCGGTCGGCGTTACGAGCCGGTCGGCTCGACGCCGACCGGCGCGCGAGGCAGCTCGCCTCGGGCGAGGAGCTCAACCGGGTCCTGCATGCGGAGCATGCCGAGGTAGCCGCCGCCGCGGCCGATGCTGTCGTGCACGGCGTAGCCGAGGAGCTCCTGGGCGGCGCGGGGGAGTGTCGCCGCGACCTCGGGTGGCACCGCCAGATAGTTGTTCTCCTCGGTGCGCAGCCAACCGAGGCAGTAGCTGAGATGCGCGCCGCGTCGGGGTATCTGCGTGGCGTTGGCGCCACCCGCGTGGATGGTGCCGCCGACGTAGACGACGGCGGAACCGGCGGGCATCTCCGCGTAGGCGAGTTCGTCACCGTCGGGCCGGGGTCGTTGCATCTGCTCGGCGGGCGTGAGCACCCGGTCGTCGAAGCGGTGACTTCCCGGGATGACCCGGGTCGCCCCGTTCTCGCGGGTGAAATCGACGAACGCGATGACGGACGCCAGCTGCAGCTCAGGATGGGGCTGCGGCACATCGCTCCACACCGCCTCGTCCCGGTGCAGCCATTGCTCCTCGGCTCCGGGGCCGCGCTGGAGGAGATGCCCGAGGTTGAGCTGGTAGCGGGCGCACGAGGGCAGGAGGATCCGGTCGCAGGTCGAGAGCAGCAGTGGGTCGCACATCACGTCGGTCGCGAACGTCCGGGAGATGCCAGGCACGCCCGTGACCTGCTTGGTGCACGGTCCGTGAAAGGCCTGCATCACGGGGTTGAACATCGCCTCGTCCGGGTCGGCCGCACTCAGCGCCGCTTCGACCTCGTCGTTGACGCGGTCCACGATGCCGGGCGAGAGCAGGTCCTCGATGATCGCGACGCCGTCACGGTCGATCGCGGCGCAGATGGCGTCCGGGTCGCTGTCAGCGCCGAATCGTTCGATGGCCGTCGTCATCCCTGGCTCCTCTGCCGGACCTGCGCCCGGTCACCGTCAAGAGTGTGACACCGGGGCGGTGGCGCCGTCGTGGCCTCGGGCCGGTGGGGGAACCTCAGCGGGGACAGGTCCCGCCGGTGACCGTCCCCCGTCCGGTCGGGGTGGCTCCGTTCGGGATCCAGGTGCCGGTGCGGACCCACTGGGCTTTGCGGCCTTTCGGCTGGCAGATCGACCAGTACGCGTACGGGGCCGAGGCCCGGTCCCCGGCCGGGTCGAGCCGGATGGTGCCGGTCACGCCGGCGAACGCGGTGGCCGTGGTCGCGAACGCGCCCCGCAACGTCGGGCCGTCAACCGTCGGGCTGGTCTTGAGCAGGGTCTGGACCGCGACGTCGAAGGCGTCGTACGCGGCGAGCGCGAACGCGTCCGGCGTCGCGTGCGCGCGCCGGGCGATCTGCGCGATGAGCCCGGCGTCCCGTTGGGCGCGGTCGGCGGGCAGGGCCACGAGGGGACTGGGGTAGCCGCGCGTCTTGATCGCGAACGCGGCCGACCCGGCGGTGTCGATGAGCTGGGGGGCCTGCGCGGACCCGTCACCGCCGTACCAGCGCACCGCGGCCAGGCCGGGAACCTGCGCCGCCGCGGGCAAGATGTTGGCGACCTCCTCGAACCCCGCGAGGTAGACGGCGACGTGGTCGGCGCCGCTCTGCGGCACGACGCCGCTGACCTGGCGGGCGAGCTCGGCGAGGGCGGGCCCGTAGTCCGTGGTCGCGGTCTCGTAGCGAACACCGGCCGTGACCTGGAGACCGTCGGCCGTCGCCGCGGCGCGCACCGAGTCCGACAAGCCCTGGTTGCCGCGGTCGTTGCGCCACATGGGCACGATGACGCGGACCCCTTGCTTCTCGATGAGGTCGGTGCTGGCGCGTCCCTCGATGTGGTCGTTGGGCACGAAGCGGAAGACGTTGTCGTTCAACTGGGCGAGCGATGACGCGGTGCTGCCCTGCGAGACGATGAGGACGCCCCGGGCGTTCGCCAACGGCTGAATCGCGGCGACCTCGGAGCTCGACTGCGGTCCGATGATGATTCGAACGCCCTGATCGGCCAGCTGGGTGAACCCGGCCGTCGCCCGGGCGGGATCTTGGCCGGTGTCGACCACGTCGAGCTCGACGCGACGATTCTGGTGGGTGCGCGCCAGACGCTGGTTCCACTGGTCGCGCGCCACCTGGAGGGCGGCCCGGCTCGTGTTCCCGAGGCTTGAGCCGCCGCCGGTGATCGACAGCAGCGCACCGACGTGGACCACCTCGGTCGGCGAGGCCGATTGACCGAGCGCGGGCGGGATGGCGACAGTCGACAGCGCGATGGCCGCGCCGGTGACGAGGATCGCGCCGATCCGGAGTCGACGACGGCTACGGGCTCTGGCGCGCATCACCACTTCCTCCTGGGCGGTTCGCCGTCTCGAGTTCGGCGCCGCGCGTGTCTACCACGCCCGACCGATCTCGTTGGGCAAGGCCGCAGCGGTGTGCGCGACGCCCCGGCCGTCAGGCGTGGGGGCGCCACACCGAGCGGACGGAGACGCGCTGGAGCATCCCGAGGCGCACCCCGGCGACGATCGTGCTCGCGACCAACGCGACGAGTGCCGTCGCGGCGAAGGAGGCCCTCCACGTGTTCGAGACGTGTCCGCTCAGCGCGGCGATGGTGACCAGGTTGAGGGACGCGTGGACCACGACGGCGGGGAACAG
>DAIMHT010000087.1:2254-6480 GCA_036723155.1 Actinomycetota bacterium | reverse complement strand
TACGGCGCGCAGCTCGCCGCGCTCCAGCTCGGCGGCGACGTGCAACGCACCGGCGGCGGCGAGTACGGGCGCACACCCATGACCCGGACCGATGCCGCGTCGCTGCTCCTCACCGACGGCTCCGGCGAACAGATCGTCTGGATGAGCCACGGCGACGCCATCGGTGCCGCTCCAGACGGCGCGGTCGTCACCGCGACGACACCCGGTGCCGCGGTCGCGGCCTTCGAGGACCGGGACCGGGCCCTCTTCGGCGTCCAGTTCCACCCCGAGGTGATCCACACCGAACGCGGCCGCGAGGTGCTCCACGCGTTCCTGTTCGAGGTGTGCGGCTGTCGACCCACCTGGACCCACACCTCGATCATCGACGAAGCCGTCTCCGAGGTCCGCGATCAGATCGGCGACGCCCGCGTCATCTGCGGGCTCTCCGGTGGTGTCGACTCCGCCGTCGCCGCGGCGCTCGTCCACAAGGCCGTCGGGGACCAGCTGACCTGCGTCTTCGTCGACACCGGTCTCCTCCGGCTCGGCGAAGCCGACCAGGTCGAGGAGACCTTCCGACGCCAGTTCCACGTCGACCTCGTCCACGTCAAAGCCGCCGACCGGTTTCTCGGAGCGCTCACCGGCGTGTCCGAACCCGAGCAGAAGCGCAAGATCATCGGGGAGACCTTCATCCGGGTCTTCGAGGAAGTCGCCGCCGACCTCTCCGACGCCGGATACCTCGTCCAGGGGACCCTCTACCCCGACATCGTCGAGTCCGGCGGTGCCGACAACGCCACCATCAAGTCCCACCACAACGTCGGGGGGCTCCCCGACGACATGCGCTTCGAGCTCGTTGAGCCGCTGCGCAACCTGTTCAAGGACGAGGTCCGAGCCGTCGGTGAAGAGCTCGGTCTCCCCGACGAGATCGTGTGGCGTCAACCATTCCCCGGGCCCGGTCTCGCGGTCCGCATCATCGGGGAGGTCACCCCCGAGCGTCTCGAGACGTTGCGCCGAGCCGATCATGTCGTCACCGAGGAAGTCCGCCGGGCGGGCCTGTATCGTGAGCTCTGGCAGAGCTTCGCGGTGCTGCCCGCGGTCCGTACCGTCGGCGTCATGGGCGACGGTCGCACCTACGAATATCCGATCGTGGTGCGGGCCGTGACTTCGGAGGACGCGATGACAGCAGACTGGGCCCGACTCCCGCACGACGTGCTGGAGCGCATCGCGTCCCGGATCATCAACGAGGTCCCGGGCGTCAACCGTGTCGCGTACGACATCACCAGCAAGCCACCCGGCACCATCGAGTGGGAGTGAACCCGATGAACACCAACACCCTCGAAGCGACCGCCCGAGCGCTCGTCGCCTCCGGCAAGGGCATCCTCGCCGCCGACGAGAGCACCGGCACCATCAAGAAGCGCTTCGACTCGATCGGCGTCGACAACACCGACGACAACCGGCGCGCGTACCGCGACCTCCTGTTCACGACCGAAGGGATCGGCGACTACATCAGCGGCGTCATCCTCTTCGACGAGACGATCCGTCAGTCGTCGCTCGACGGGACCCCGTTCCCGAAGGTCCTCGAGGCCCAGGGTGTCATCCCCGGCATCAAGGTCGACACCGGTGCCAAGCCCCTCGCTCTTGCCGACGCCGGGGAGACGATCACCGAAGGTCTCGACGGGCTGCGCGACCGGCTCGCCGAGTACCACGGCCTCGGCGCCCGGTTCGCCAAGTGGCGCGCCACCTACCTCATCTCCGACACGCTTCCGTCGCAGTACGCGTTCGATGTGAACGCCGACGCTCTCGCACGGTACGCGGCGCTCTGCCAGGAGATCGGCATCGTCCCGATCGTCGAGCCCGAAGTGATGATGGAGGGTGACCACACCATCGAACGGTCCGGCGTGGTCAGCTCCGCCGCCCTCGAGGCGCTGTATCACGCCCTCTACGAGCAGCGCGTCCACCTGCCGGGCAGCCTGCTCAAGCCCAACATGGTGCTCTCGGGATACGACGCCGCCGTGCAAGCGTCCGTCGACGAGGTCGCCGACCAGACGCTCGAGTGCTTCTACGCCCGGGTCCCGGCCGCGGTGCCCGGCATCGTGTTCCTGTCCGGCGGTCAGAGCGACGAGGACGCCACCGCGCACCTCGACGCGATGAACAAGCGTGGACCCCACCCGTGGGAGCTCAGCTTCTCGTACGGCCGTGCGCTCCAAGCCGCGGCGCTGCACGCCTGGCGCGGCGACCCCGCTCAGCGAGCGGCGGCGCAGGCCGCGTTCCTCCAGCGGGCCAAGCTCAACAGCCTCGCCCGGTCCGGGAAGTACTCGCCCGACATGGAGCAGCAAGCCGCGTAAGCGCCGGCCGGCACCCGTCGTGCGGGCCCTCATCCAGCGGGTCACCGAGGCCCGAGTCAGGGTCGACGGTGCCGTCGTCGGCGAGATCGGGGCCGGCTTGTGCGTGCTCGTCGGCGTCACCCACGGCGACGATGAGCCTCGAGCCCGGCGGCTGGCCGAGAAGGTCTGGCAGCTCCGCGTCTTCGCCGACGACGACGGGGTGATGAACCGGTCGCTGGCTGAGACCACCCGAGCCGCGCTCGTCGTGAGTCAGTTCACCCTCTACGGCGACACGCGGCGGGGGCGCCGACCCTCCTGGGCCGCGGCGGCGCCGCCCGCGCTCGCCGAACCACTCGTCGCGGCCTTCACCGACGCGCTCCGCGAGCTCGGGGCCGCCGTGGCCACCGGCCGGTTCGGCGCCGACATGGCGGTCGAACTCGTCAACGACGGGCCGGTCACGCTGCTGCTCGAGGTCTGAGCCGATCCGAACGTCGGACGACCCGGACGCGGCCGTCGCGCCGCCGACCCGAGCCCGGGCACGTCGCGCGTACGCGCCTCTCGTCCCGAACACCTGTGCGGTGTCGACAGGGGCCAACGGTACGATGGCTCGGTCATGACTCACGTCCCCGCCGCGTCCGCACCGCCGGCGGAGGAACGGGACGAGGTCGAGAAGCTCCTCGCCGGCCTCAACCCGGTGCAACGCGAGGCCGCCGCCGCGCCCGACGGTCCGCTCCTGATCGTCGCCGGTGCCGGCTCCGGGAAGACCCGAGTCCTCACGCACCGCATCGCGTATCTGATCGCCACCGGACGGGTCTCGCCGTTCAATCTGCTCGCCATCACGTTCACGAACAAGGCCGCGGGGGAGATGAAGCAGCGCGTCGCGGCGCTGGTCGGACCCGTCGCCCACCGGATGTGGGTCTCGACCTTCCATTCGGCGTGCGCCCGGATCCTGCGCCGGGAGGCGTCCCGGGTCGGCCTGCGGTCGTCGTTCACCATCTACGACCAGTCGGACGCGGTGCGGCTCACCGACTATGTGCGGCGCGATCTCAACCTGGACCCGAAACGGTTCCCACCCCGCCAGCTTCACGCCCGGATCTCGGCGTTGAAGAACGACCTCATCGGGCCGGACGAGGCGCTCGCCGCGGCGGCGTCCAAACCCGAGCAGCGGTACGCCGAGGTCTACCGCGAGTATCAGCGCCGCCTCCTCGAGGCCTCCGCGGTCGACTTCGACGATCTCCTGCTGCTCGCGGTCCGTCTGTTCCAGGATCACCCCGAAGCGCTCACCCGGTGGCAGCACCGATTCGCGCACGTGCTCGTCGACGAGTTCCAGGACACCAACGCCGCGCAGTGGGAGCTCGTCCGGCTCCTCAGCGCCGAATCGCGCAACGTCATGGTGGTCGGGGACCACGACCAGGCGGTCTACGGCTTCCGGGGCGCGGACTACCGCAACCTGGTCCGCTTCGAAGAGACGTTCCCGGACGCCACCGTGATCGTGCTCGAGCAGAACTACCGGTCGACCCAAGCGATCCTCGACGCTGCGAACGCGGTGATCTCCAACAACGCCGCCCGGCGGCCCAAGCATCTCTGGACCGAGCAGATCGGCGGTGAGCTCCTCACCCAGTACCAGGCCGAGGACGAGCACGACGAGGCCATCTTCTGCGCGCACGAGGTCATGCGGCTCACCGACACCGAGGGGTACCGGTTCCGAGATCTCGCGGTGTTCTATCGAACGAACGCGCAGAGCCGGGTGATCGAGGAGATGTTCGTCCGGGCCGGCATTCCGTACCGGGTGGTCGGCGGCGTCCGGTTCTACGACCGGCGCGAGATCAAGGACACCCTGTCGTACCTCCGCGCGATCGTGAACCCCGACGACGAGGTCTCCTGGAAGCGGATCGTCAACGTCCCCAAACGGGGCGTCGGGGACAC
>DAIMHT010000087.1:0-2154 GCA_036723155.1 Actinomycetota bacterium | reverse complement strand
GAGCTCATCGGCGTCGGTCGCGAGTTCGACGAGGCCCTCGATGCCGGCGACCTCACCGGGCTCCCGGCGATCGCCGGGGTCGGGAGCCCCGGCGACAGCGGCGCGTCGACCGACACCCCGGTGGTCGCGCCGACCGGTCTCGACCGGATCCAAGCATTCCTCGAGGCGGTCTCGCTCGTCACCGACCTCGACACGGCCGAAGGTGAAGGCGACGACCACAGCGCGGTCACCCTCATGACCCTCCACGCGGCCAAGGGTCTCGAGTACCCGGTCGTGTTCATCGCCGGTCTCGAGGACGGCATCTTCCCGCACCTCCGCAGCCTCGGTGACCCCGACGCCCTCGAGGAAGAACGTCGGCTCTGCTACGTGGGAATCACCCGGGCCCGGGAGCGCCTCTACCTCTGCCATGCCTGGCGGCGAACCCTCTACGGCATGACCGACTACTACTCGCCGAGCCGCTTCCTCGCCGAGATCCCCGAAGAGCTCGTCCACCGGATCGGCGAGGACCGCACCCGCGGCGGCGGGGTCCGCGCCCATCGGGAAGCCGTCGTCGACGCCGCGCTGCAGCCGGCGACGCCGACGGCGGGGGGCGCCAGCGGGGCGCAGCATCTCGGGATCAAGATCGGAGACGACGTGATCCACGACACGTTCGGGGAAGGCGTGGTCCTCGACCTCGAAGGTCGCGGCGACTCGATCGAGGCGGTCGTGCAGTTCCGCGACGTGGGCGAGAAGCGGCTCCTCCTCGCCTGGGCGCCCCTGCGACGCGCCAGCGCCTAAACGAACTCAGCGCGGCGGTGCCTGCGGCGCCGGGTCAACGTGGCGGAAATCCACGACGACGCCGCCCTGCTCAGCACCGGACTTGGGGAACTGCAACGCATACCGGTCGAGCTGTCGGGCCGACAGATTCCGGTCGTGGCAGTCGTAGTAGCCGCGGCTCAGGTTCTTCCAGGCCACGGTGCACGACTGGGTGCCCGGCACCCGAGCCACCAGCGCCACCAGGTGCCCGCCCTCGGTGTCGAGCCAGAACCCGGTGCCACCGAACGGGTGCGCGAAGTACAGCCGGGGGCCTTGATCGAGGGTGGCTCGAAGATCGCTCTCCAAACCGATGTAGACCGGCTTGGGGGTAGGCGTCCCCGCCGCTCCACCGGTCACGAGGTACAGCAACGTCCCGACGAGGAGCGCGGCGAGCACCACGAACGAGCCCGTGACGACCAAGAGACGCCGGTCCGACGTTGCAGGGGGCACCACCCTTTGGTACCGGGCGGGGCTGGCCGGGTCCAGTCGGGGCTGCATACGCTGGCGCCCCACCCACCGGCCATCGCCGGCAGGACCACCGAGGTGCCAGCCCATGCAGCGGCGCTACCGCGTCATCATCGCCAAACCAGGCCTCGACGGCCACGACCGCGGCGCCAAGGTGATCGCGCGCGCCCTCCGGGACGCCGGGTTCGAGGTCATCTACACCGGCCTATTCCAGACCCCCGACCAGGTCGCCGAGACGTGCCTCCAAGAAGACGCCGACGCGGTCGGCCTCTCGGTGCTGTCCGGCGCCCACCTCACGCTGTTCCCCAAGGTCGTGAACCTCCTGCGCGAACGCGGTCGCGACGACGTCCTGGTGTTCGGCGGCGGGATCATCCCCGGCGACGACGCCGCGGCGCTCGAAGCGGCCGGCGTCGCCCGGCTGTTCACCCCCGGCGCGCCCCTCGGCGACATCACCAGCTGGCTGGAGCAGGCGCTCGACGCCCGGGAGTCGCGGGTGGCCCACTAGGCCCGACACCGACGACCCCGACGCCTTCTCGATCAGGAGCCGCATGGATCTCTTCGAATACCAAGGCAAGCAGCTGTTCGCGCGCTACGACATCCCCGTCTCACCGGGCGCGGCGGCCCACACCGTCGACGAAGCCGTCGCGGCCGCCGACCAGATCGGCTACCCCGTCGTCGTGAAGGCCCAGGTCCACGTCGGAGGCCGCGGCAAAGCGGGCGGGATCCAACTCGCCGCCAACGCCGACGAGTGCCGCCGCCACGCCCAGGCCATCCTCGGTATGGACATCAAGGGTCACACCGTCGAGCTGGTCTGGGTCGAGCAGGCGAGCGACATCGCCCGCGAGTACTACGCGTCGTTCACCCTCGACCGGTCGGCGAAGACCCACCTCGGGA
>DAIMHT010000086.1:0-6486 GCA_036723155.1 Actinomycetota bacterium | reverse complement strand
TCCGGTTCCTCGAGGACGCCGCCGCCGCCGGCCACGCCCCACCGACCGGTCCCGAGACCTGAACCCGGTCGCCTCCGGATAAGGCGGGAACCGCGCCGGGACGCTGAGCGTCCAAGTCCTCCAGAGCAGAGGAGGACGTCATGATGCTTCGAACCTGGACCCGGCTCGCCGGGACGGCGATGCTCGCCGCGCTGACCCTCGGCGGGGCGGGGACCGGCGTGGCCCACGCCGACAGCACGACCAGTCCGGCGACCCACTCGATCACCGCGGTCGGGGACGGGGTGGTCGAAGGCACGCCCGACGTGCTCGAGCTCTCGCTCGGGGTCACGACCCGGGACGCGTCCGCGGCGACGGCGCTGGCACACAACAGCGAGCTGGCGTTGAAGGTCATCGGGGTGCTCAAGAACGCCGGCGTCGTCGACAAGGACGTCCAGACCTCGGACCTGTCGATCTCCCCGAACATGAACAGCTCCGGGGACCACGTCGACGGCTACGAGGTCGACAACACCGTCACGGCCAAGATCCGAGACGTCAACAAGGCCGGAAACATCGTCGACGCGGCCACGAAAGTCGCCGGCAACGAGATCGTCGTGCGAAACCTCTCGTTCAGCTTCGACGACAACAGCAGCATGGTCGCGGCGGCGCGGACGCTGGCCGTCAAGCGGGCCCAGGACCAAGCCCGCCAGCTCGCCGACGCGGCCGGGGTGGCACTCGGCAACCTCGACTCGATCTCGTCGACCAGCGTCCCGGTCGGACCACCGCCCCAGGCCGCGGGCACGCCCCGCGCGTCGGGTGCGGCCCCGGCGCCGACACCCCCCGTCAACCCCGGTTCCCAGACCGTGTCGGTCGAGGTGACGCTCGTGTACTTGATCCACTGACGAGCCCCGGCCCGTCACCGGTGACCCTGACCGGACCCGACCGGTCGGGCGACGACCCGGGTGTCTCGGGAGGCCGAGGCGCGAGACTGTCCGCCGCCCATGCTGTTCCCGACGATCCGCTTTGCCATTTTCTTCATGGTCGTGCTGCCAACCAGTTGGCTGCTGATCCGACAACGGCTCCGCTGGCAGCTCTTCATCCTCGCGGCGTCGTATTTCTTCTACGGGTACTACGACTGGCGCTTCGCGTTCCTGCTCGCGGGCTCCACGGTCGCCAACTGGGTCGTCGGCCGCCAGATCTACCGCAGCGAACACGACGCCACGCGCCGCCTCTGGCTACTCCTGGGTGTGGCCGTCAACCTCGGGGCGCTCGGCTACTTCAAGTACGCGGGGTTCTTCGTCAGCCAGGCGACCAACCTGCTCCACAACGTCGGGCTCGGCGTGTCACCGACGATCCTGTCGGTGGCCCTCCCGATCGGGATCTCGTTCTTCACCTTCCAAGCCCTCAGCTACATCATCGACATCTACCGGGGGACGTTCGACCCCCGCGACTTCCTCGAGTTCGCGGTGTACCTCTCGTTCTTCCCGCACGTCGTCTCGGGCCCCATCGTGCGGGCAGCCGAGTTCCTCCCCCAGCTGCGGGAACGGCACGACGCCCGCCGGGTCGACGCCAGCCGGGCGTTCTTCCTGATCTTCCTGGGACTCTTCAAGAAGGTGGTGATCGCGAACTTTCTCGGGACCCAGATCGTCGACATCGTGTTCGCCAACCCGAAGCAGCACACCTCCCTCGAGGTGCTGGTCTCGGTCTACGCGTACGCGATCCAGATCTACGCCGACTTCAGCGGCTACACCGACATGGCGATCGGGCTGGCACTGCTGCTGGGGTTCCGGTTCCCCCAGAACTTCGACGCGCCGTACACCGCGGTGTCGCTGCAGGACTTCTGGCGCCGCTGGCACATGACCCTGTCCCGCTGGCTGCGGGACTACCTGTACATCCCGCTCGGCGGGAACCGCAAGGGACGCTGGCGGACGTACCGGAACCTGATGATCACGTTCGTGCTCGGGGGGCTGTGGCACGGGGCGGCATGGACGTTCGTGGTGTGGGGTGCGATTCACGGAGGGTTCCTGAGCATCGAGCACTGGCGCCGCACCGCCCACGGCAAGCACGCGCACGCGCCGGATGACACGTGGCGGCGCCGGCTGATCCAACGGGTGGTGACGTTCCATATCGTCTGCTTGGCCTGGGTGTTCTTTCGCGCCGATTCGTTCACGAACGCGGCGGATGTCCTCCGCCGCATCGTGGATCCGTCGCACTGGTTCGTCGTCGCGCCGCTCATCACCGGCGGGGTGCTCCTCGCCATCGCGGCCGGGCTCGCCGAGCAGTACATTCCCCGTGACGCGTTGGCGCGCGCGATGGCCGGCTTCTCCCGTCTGAGCCCGGTCGCGCAGGGCGTGATCCTCGGCTTCGTCCTCCTCATCACCAACACCATGGGCCCACGCGGCGTGGCGCCCTTCATCTACTTCCGCTTCTGACATGGCGACGACGACCCGACCCCCCGATCCCGAGCCGCCGTCCGACGGCGCGCTGCCGCCGATCAGGCACCAAGCCGAAGGTCACGGCGCGTCGCGGCGGCCGTCCGCCGCGGGTCACGTGATCGTGGTCGGGCTGGTGGCGTTGCTCGTCGGGGCGTTGCTGAACGCCCCCGGGATCCGCAAGACCGCGCTGGGCCAACCGGTGGGCTGGGAGCGCGATGTCTCGACCGCGTTCGCGAACCCGCTCTACGACGTGAGCCACGCGTTGTACTTCGACCGGCTGCGGCAGGGGTTGAAGGACCTGCTGGGCCGCAGCAGCGACGACAACGTCAACACGCGCCTGCCCAGCCCGACGACGACGACGCCCGCCGGTCCGACGCCCACGACGTTGCCGCCCCGGCAGGCGTACTCGCCGTTCCATCCGCTGCGGCTCTGGATCGGCGGCGATTCGCTCGGGGACACGGCGGGTTCGTCGCTGATCGACCAGCTGGCGTCGAACCGCGCCGTCGGGATCATCGCTCCCGTCGACACCCACATCTCGACCGGTCTGGCTCGCCCCGAGGTGTTCAACTGGCCCGCGTACCTCAAGGGCATCGTGACCGCCGACCAGCCCAACGCGGTGGTGCTCACGTTCGGGGCCAATGACGACCAGACGCTCACCGGTGACGGTGGCGGCGAGTCGTTCGGGAGTCCGGCCTGGCAGGCCGAGTATCGGCGTCGCATCGGCGGCCTGATGGACACCGTCACGGGCGCGGCGAGTCATCCCAAGCTGTTCTTCGTCGGCATCCCACCGGTGAAGGACGCGGCCCGCTTCGCCAATGACTACGTGCTGATCAACAACATCGTGAACTCGGAAGCCCAAGCCCGCGCCGGGCGCGTCTACTACGTGGACACGGTGTCGGCGATCGGCACGGCCACCGGTGGCTACACCGATGGTCTCCTGAATCCCGACGGGACCGTCGTGCAGGTGCGGACCGCTGACGGGATCCACTTCACGCGCGCCGGTGGCGACCGCATCGCGGCGAAGATCCTCGCCGCCATGAACCAGGCCTTCGATCTGGATTCGTGGCGGACGGCCACGGGGGCAACGACGACGACCACCACCGCCAAGCACAAGTCCACGTCGCGGCGTCCGACCGCAGCGACGTCCACGACCTCCACCACCGCCCGCAAGGCCTGAGGTCCCAGCGCTGGCGGGGGCCGGAGCCCCGAGTCAGCGGGCGGCGGTGGCGCGGGCATCATGAAGGTCACTCGTCCCGTCGGGGTCGAGTTCCGAACCAGTGATGCGAGGCGACACGAGCGAGACGGCGGTCGGACGGCGGGTGTTCCTCGGTCTGCTCGGGTTCGGCGCGGCTGGGATCGTCTTCGGGTCGAGCGTGCAGGGCTGGCTCGAGCGCAACGTCGGGCCGGTGCTGGCGAAGGACCCGACCGGGTTGCTGGCCCTGCTGCCGATCGGGCGGTTCCGCATCTACAGCGTGACGTCCGATCTGCCCGACCGGAGCCGGTCGGCGTACCGCTTGACCGTCCGGGGCCTCGTCGACCGCAAGACGGTCCTCACCTTCGATGAGCTGGCCGCGATGCCGAAGACCCATCTCACCCGGGACTTCCAGTGCGTGACCGGCTGGCGGGTGCCGGGGGTCCGGTGGGCCGGGGTTCGCCTGCGCGACGTCTTGGACCGGGCCGGGGTGCAGGCCGACGCCGGCGCGGTGCGGTTCGTGTCGTTCGACGGCACGTATACCGAGAGCCTCACCTTGGCCCAGGCCCGGCGCGCCGACGTGCTCGTCGCCTACGAGCTCGAGGGCGAGGCCCTCTCGAGCGAGCACGGCGGGCCGGCCCGGCTCTACATCGCGCCCATGTACGGCTACAAGTCGTTGAAGTGGCTCCAGACGATCGAGCTGACCCGCCACGTCGAGCCCGGCTACTGGGAGCAACGGGGCTACGACGTCAACGGCTGGGTGGGCCACTCCAACCATCGAAGCGATGACCCCACCGCCTGAGCTGGCCCGCTTCGACCGGGTCGAGCGCGCCGCGCACTGGTCGACCGCCTCGCTGTTCGGGGTGCTCATGCTGACCGGGGCCGCGCTGTATGCCGGTCCTATCTCGACGCTGGTCGGTCAGCGGGAGGTCGTGCGGACCATCCACGTCGGTGCCGGCGTCCTGTTGCCGGTCCCGTTGCTCATCGGGCTCGCGGGTCGGTGGGGGCGCGCCCTGCGCCGTGACCTGCAGCGGCTAGGCCGCTTCGACGACGAGGATCGGCGGTGGCTCCGGCGGAGCACCCGCGACGAAGCCCGGCTCGGGAAGTTCAACCCCGGTCAGAAGCTCAACGCCGCGTTTCTCGGTTCGGCCATCGTGGTCATGCTCGGCACCGGCATCGTGCTCAAGTGGTTCTCGCTGTTCTCCCTCACCACTCGGACCGGCGCCACGTTCGTGCACGACTGGGTCGCGCTCGGCATCTGGATCGCGGTGCTCGGTCACATCATGTTGGCGTTACGCGACCCCGACGCGCTGCAGGGGATGCTGCGCGGCGTGGTGACCGCCCGCTGGGCGCGCCTCCACCGGCCCCGTTGGTACGAGGCCGAGACCGGCGAGGCCGCGACCCGCCTCAAGCGGCCGGAACCGGTCAGCACGTCGCGGGACGCGTAGCCGGCGCGGCGATCACCAGGAACGTCGGGGCGACGCCGGGACACCACCGGTAGCCTCGACGGCGATGCCCGAGGATCCCGCCGCGCTTCGTCTTCCCGACGATCTCATCCCCGCCGACGGCCGGTTCGGTTCCGGGCCGTCCAAGGTGCGCGACGAGGCCATGGCCCGTCTCTCCGACTCCGCCCACGGGTACCTGGGCACCAGCCATCGGCGGCCCGGGGTCAAGACGGTGGTGCACCGCGCTCGCGAGGGCCTGCGGGAGCTGTACTCGCTGCCCGACGGCTACGAGATCCTCCTCGGCAACGGGGGCACCACCGCGTTCTGGGACGCGGCGGCGTTCGGCCTGATCGACCGGCGAAGCCAGCATCTGAGCTTCGGGGAGTTCTCGGCCAAGTTCGCCGCGGTCACGGCCTCGGCGCCGTTCCTCGAGGACCCCGACGTGATCGAATCCCCGCCGGGGACGCACCCCGACCCCCGCCCGAATCCTGACGTCGACGCCTACGCCCTCACCCACAACGAGACGTCCACCGGGGTGATGATGGACATCACCCGACCCGACGCCGACGGGCTCGTCCTCGTCGACGGGACCTCCGCCGCCGGTGGCCTGCGGGTCGATCCGGCCGCGTTCGACGTCTACTACTTCGCGCCCCAGAAGGCGTTCGGATCCGACGGGGGCCTGTGGCTGGCGTTGTGCTCACCCGCGGCGATCGAGCGGATCGACCGGATCGGCGCGTCGGGACGGTGGCAGCCCGCGTTCCTGAGCCTGCCCATCGCGCTGGAGAACTCTCGCCAGGATCAGACCTACAACACGCCCGCGCTCGCCACGCTGTTCCTGCTGGCCGACACCGTCGAGTGGATGGTCGCCCACGGCGGTCTGGAGTGGGCCGCGACTCGTTGCGACCAGGCCGCCGAGGTCCTGTACGGGTGGGCTGAGGCGAGCCCGTACGCGGCGCCGTTCGTCGCCAAGCCGGCCGAGCGCAGCCACGTGACGGCCACGATCGACTTCGACGGCGTCGACGCGACCCCACTGGCCAGCGCGTTGCGGGCCAACGGCATCGTCGACACCGAGTCGTACCGGAAGCTGGGCCGCAACCAGCTTCGCATCGCGCTGTTCCCCGCCATCGAGCTCGACGACGTCGTGACCCTGACGCACGCCATCGACTACCTCGCCGCGGCGCTGCGGTGACGGTCGCCCTGCCCGACGGGCTCGTCGCCGTCGTCAAACGGGACTGTCCGACCTGCCAGCTCGTCACCCCAGTCCTCGCGCAGCTCCGCGACGCGTCGGACCTGCCGCCGCTGACGATCTACACCCAAGACGACCCCGCGTTCCCGCCCGACCTCGACCCGGTGGACGACACCGGGCTCGCGGTGTCCCTCGCCCTCGATCTCGACACCGTCCCGACGTTGGTCCGGGTCGAGGACGGACGCGAGACGG
>DAIMHT010000085.1:5392-6547 GCA_036723155.1 Actinomycetota bacterium | reverse complement strand
GCGGCAATATCATTCGGATGCAGGCCGCTGAGGTCTCGGCCCAGGGCCGAGACGCCACGGGCGTGCGTGTCGCCCGTCTTGGAGACGGCGAGACCATCGTTGCGGTCGCCCCCGTCCTGGAGGGTGACTCCGGAGAAGACGCCGAGGGAACCGCATGACCACCCCCCCCGAGGAGCTTCCGGCGCCGACAAGCACCGCCGCGCCGAAACCTCCGAAGCCGCCTCGCCGGAAACGTGGTTCCGACACCGCGAATCTCGGCGCGCCGAAGACCAGCGGCGGACCCAAGCCCGACGGTGCACCGATGACCGGCGGTGCACCGAAAACCGACGAGACCGTCGCCTCGGAAACGGGCGCGCCCGCACCGCCGAAACGTGGACGCCGGAGCGCGGGTGCGGCGAAGTCGGCCGTCACCGCCGCCGCAGCGTCTGCCGCCGGAACGTCCACCGCGCCATCCGCACCGGCCAAACCCGCACCGGCGAAGGCGAGTCCCTCGTCACCGCCGACGGTTCGGTCATCGCCTCGGATCCCGGACCCGGCGCCGGTCACCCCGTTCCCGGCGATCGCCAGGTCCGCGTTCGACGCCGACGCGGTCCTCGTCGACGACATCTCGGCGCCCCCGAAGCGTGGGCGTGACACGGGCAGCACCAGCGTGTCGACCGGTGCTCCCACAGTTGTCGGAACCGGCCGCACCAGCGCGGTGCGCGGCGAACGCCTGCTCCGTCAAACGATCACGAAGGTCGATCTCTGGTCGGTGACGAAGCTGTCGCTGTGCTTCTACCTGAGTTCAATGTTCGTGACCGTCGTCGCGCTTGTCGCGCTGTGGCTCATCGCGTCAGCCGCGGGGATCGTGCACAGCGTCGAGAAGTTCCTGGGGGACCTGCTCTCAGCCAAGAACTTCCAGTTCTTGTCGGCGACCGTCCTGCGCGGTGCGATCCTCGTCGGGCTGGTCATCGTGGCGTTGCAAGTCGTGATCACGGTGATCGGCGCGTCGTTCTACAACATCTTCGCGGAGCTCTTCGGCGGGGTGGAGATCACCGTGAGAGAAGACGGACCCGCCGAGTAACGTGACCCCCTCTCTCGGGGCTATAGCTCAGTCGGTTAGAGCGCACCCCTGATAAGGGTGAGGTCGGTGGTTCGATTCCACCTAGCCCCACG
>DAIMHT010000085.1:0-5292 GCA_036723155.1 Actinomycetota bacterium | reverse complement strand
CTCGCGGGAATCGTGGTCCGCCTCCGCAGCAAGGGTGAGAGTCCGCCGACCACCGGAGGCTGGCGGGAACTCGAAGGCCCCGACTTCCGGTGACCGCGATCTTGCTGGCCGGAACCGGCGCCGTCGGTGTCCGCACCGCCCGGCAGCTGCTCGAGACGGCCGGTATCGACCGGCTGTTCGTGACTGACCGCAAACCGGAGCGCGCCGCCGAACTCGCCGCCGCGGTCAACGCGAAGACCGTTCCGTTCGGGGTGATCCCTGACGGGATCGGGGCGGTGGCGCTCGCGTTGCCCGGCGACGCCGCGGTCGGGCTGGCTCGAGAGGCGATCAGTCGGCGCATCTCGGTGGCCGCCGCCAGCGACGATGACGACGGGATCGACGCCCTGCTGGCGCTCGACGCCGAGGCTCGCGACCGAGACGCGATCGTGGTCGTCGGCTGCGGTCTCGCGCCCGGCTTGGCCGACGTTCTGGCGCGCCATGCCGCCGATGCGCTGGAGGGTGCCGACGAGGTTCACGTCTCACGAGTTGGGGCCGCGGGCGAGGCCTGTGCCGCGGCGCTTCGCCGCGCGCGCCATGAGCGACCGGCCGAGTGGCGAGAAGGCGCCCGCCGTCTCGAACGGCGCCTGGGCCCCGAGCTGGTCTGGTTTCCCGACCCCGTCGGAGCGCGCGAGTGCCTCACCGTGGCCATGGGGGTGCAACTCCTCCACGACGCCGTCCCCGGGGTGACGCGGGCCACGGTGCGAGCCGCAGAGCCCCCGCGGCGACCGAACGTGTTTGTCCCACGACGGCGGGACACCGACGACTGGGGCGCGGCGCGCGTCGAGGTGTGGGGTTGGCGCGACGGTGTCCGCGACGCGCTCGTCTACGGCGTGATCGAACGTCCCGGTGTCGCTGCGGGGACGGTCCTGGCAGTGGCGGCGGCGCGGGTGGCCGGCGCCCTGCCTGACGTCCGGCTTCGGGAACCCGGACCGGGCTCCCGTGGTCTCGGTGCCCTCGTTGAGCCGGCGCCGTTTCTCGCCGAGCTGGCCCGGCGGGGTGTGAAGGCGGCCGCGTTCGAGGGAATCGCGGTGGCCTGACCGCGGCGGTTGACCGAGTGGCGCCGCGATGAGCGCAGGTTCGGGGGAGAAGGTCGAAGCCGTGACGGCCCCCAGTACGCTCGCGTCACGTCGCGGGGCGGTAGCTCAGTTGGCAGAGCGTCGGCTTTGCAAGCCGAAGGTCGCCGGTTCGATCCCGGTCCGCTCCACCAGCCGCCGGGTCGCTGCGATCAGCGGCCAGCGATCATCGGAACCGCTTCGGGCCAGAGGGATGCGTACGCCGGCGCGCCAGCAACCGGTGCCGGTCGGTCGGTGAAGTCGGCCCGTCCGCCGAGCCGGGCCGAGAGGTGACCGCCGTCGTCTTCGACCTCGACGGGGTCCTGATCGACTCCGAGACAACTTGGGACGAGGCCCGGCGGCAGGTCGTCGAGCAGGGTGGCGGGACCTGGCGCCCCGAGGCCACCCCGGCGATGATGGGCATGAGCGCCCCCGAATGGTCTCGGTACCTGCACGACGAGCTCGGGGTCCCTGGTGCGCCCGACGCGATCTCAGACGCGGTGGTCGCACTCGTCCTGGACGCATACCGTCAGCGTCTTCCGCTCCTGCCGGGCGCGGTGGAGACGGTGCGAGCCCTTGCCGGGCGATGGCCGCTCGGGCTGGCATCCTCCTCGAATCGCGTCGTCATCGAGCTGGTTCTGGAGCGCAGCGGCCTCCGCGACTGCTTTCGCGCGGTCGTCTCGTCGGAAGAGGTGCCCCGGGGCAAACCAGCCCCCGACGTCTATCTCGCCGCGCTGGACGCCCTCGGGGTTGACGCCCGCATGGCCGTCGCCGTCGAAGACTCGGCGAACGGAATCAGGGCCGCGGTGGCCGCCGGCACCCGGGTCGTGGCGGTCCCAAATCGGGCGTTTGCCCCACCCGCCGACGTGCTGGCCCTCGCCGACGTCGTCGTGACGACGCTGGGCGAGCTGACGCCGGATCTCGTGGCGCGCCTCCTCGGAGAGAGCCCGTCGGAGGAACCCGGCCGGTGACCGTCAGCGCGCCTCGCGGCGCACCCCGCGCGAGCGCGATGATGTCGGGCATGCCGGGCCGACCCATCGGGAGACGCCTCGCGGCGTGGACGGCGAGCCTCGCGGTGTTGGGCGCGTTCGCGATCGCCACCGCAACGCCAGCGGCCGCCGACCCGCCTCCATGGGTCATCGGCCCGCTCATTTCAGACCAATGGATCGCGTTCACGTTGTCGAACACCCACCCGCCGGTGTTCCAACGCAACCCATTCCCGCTGTGGGGTCCCGTCAGCCTCAACCGTCAGGGCAACGCACCGCTCAGTGTGTTGGCCTCCGAGCCCGGCCCGGGAGGCCAGCCGGGTTGGCCGAAGACCTTCTCGGCGAGCGGCGTCACCCTCCAGCGAGCCGACCAGTTCTGTGACCTCGGTGCGACGTCCTGCCAGTACTACGCCACCAGTGGAGCGGGGCAGCCGTTCTTCTTCGCCGCCTCGGGCGGCGGGGCGGGTGTGCCGGACCTCGGCCAATTCAACCAGGGAGGCTTGACCCTGGATCCGCCCCAGCAGCCGTCCGCGACCTTCACGCTTCCCGCCGGCGGGGCCCTGCCGAGCGCGGGCTCGTTCACCTTCGACGGCTCGCAATCGTCTGGCGGCCTGCCCGGAGCTCTCACCTACCAATGGACGTTGACGCCGCAGAGCGGGAGCGCCTTCACTCAGAACGGCCCGCAGTCCACCTTCACCCCGCCGGCGTCGATCTTCAACCAGAACGGCCAGTACTGCGTGACGCTCGTGGTGGTCGCCAGCGACGGCGCGACCGCGCACCAGGGCCCGTCGTGCTTCGGCGTCACGGTCTCGAACCCGCCAACCCCGCCGCAGGCTCCGCCGACTCCGCCGGCCGGTCCGGCCCAGACGCCCGCGCCTCCAGCCGCAGCCGGCCCCGCGCCCGTGCCTGCGGCTTCGCTCTCGTTCGCGAAGCCGCTCCCGAACTTCGCGGTACCGGTGCCAGGCGCGGCGCAGCAGGTCACGGTGATCTGGCTGTGGAAGCCCGACTGGTTCCGGCCCACACCGTCAGGGGTCGGGAAGTCCGTCCGGACCGCAGGGCGGCCGAAGGCGGTCAAGCGGGCTTCGGTGAGCGTGACGCAGAGTGCGAACCGCACTAGCCCGAGCGCCACGCCGTGGCTGGCGGGGCTGGGCGCGTTCGGGATCTTCGGTGCGGGTTGGGTCGCGTTCCGGCGGCGCAACCTCCGGTCGTCACTGCTCGACTAGCGCGGCGCGCGTTCTGCGCCGGACGCTCAGGGCGGTCTCGACGCCGCGGGCCCCGATGTACCCGAGACCGAGCACGACCCATCCACCCGCCGCGTCGAGCAGCCAGTGGTTGGCGGTCACGGTGATGCAGAACAAGATCGTCACCGGGTAGAGGACGAGCAGCAGCTTCGCCCACTTGCGCCGCACGACCGGCCACAAGGCGAACGCGACCCATGTGGACCAGCCCACATGGAAGCTTGGCATCGCGGCGTAGAGATTGCCGAACTGCTCCGCGGCCTCGTGGGTCGGCTGACCGTGCGCGTCGAACCGAACCCGGACCTGCGGTCCGAAGTTGTAGTACTCGGCGGCGGTGTCGACGAAGCCGTACCGGGCCGGCATCACCCGCGGGGGCATCAGGGGGTACAGCCAGAACCCGAGCACCGCGAGCCCGAACATCAGGGCCAAGGTGGTCCGCCAGCGCACGTACCGAGCCGGGAAGCGCAGATACAGCCAGACCAACGCGATGACCGGCATCACGAAGTGGATGGTGCCGTAGTAGATGTTCCAGAAGGCGATGAACCAGTCGACGTGCAGGAACGCGCGCTGGATGTCGCGCTCCCAGTAGATGTGCAGGAACCGCTCGGCCGAGACGATCTGCCGGGCGTGCTGGAACGCAATGTGCGTCGGGCCCGCGACGTGGCTGCGGAGCGTGTCGTAGCTGAGGTAGATCGCGAGACCGCCGACGACCTCAGCGATCCAGCCCAGCCGCCGGCGTCGGGAGAGCGGCCCACCAACGGTGGGAGGGCTGGCAGTGACCGTCACGCGTCGCGGCGTCTCACGAAGAACGTCGCGGTGGCCCGCGAGATGACGGTGTCGTCACTCCCGTTCACGCTGGATTCGAGGTACGCGACGCTCGTCGAGATCCGGACGACCGCCCCGCGGACCGTGAGCGTGTCGCCGCTGCTGCTCGGACGGATCGTCTGGTACGCCACGTCGAGCGTGGCCGCCCGATCGCCGCGCTCGAGCGCGCTGCTCGCAGCGAAGTTCATCGCCGCGTCGTGGACCACGCCGTAGACCCCTCCGTGCACGGTGCCCAGCGGATTGCACGCCAACGCCGTCGGGATCCAGGTGGCCTCGGCCCAGCCCTCGCCGTAGCGCTCGAAGGTCAGCCCGAGCTGGGCGAGGAGCGGCATCCCGCCGTCTCCGAGCGCCGCGTCGAGATTTCGGGGCATGGCGGCGGAGCGTATCGTTGGGCCGAGATTCCGCACATCTATCGGAGGACTCCATGCCGAGTGCCGTGATCGTCGACGCCGTGCGCACCCCACTGGGGCGACGGAACGGCAAGCTCAAGGACTGGCACCCAGTCGATCTCGCCGCGCACACCCTGGAGGCGCTCGTCGCGCGCAACGACCTCGACCCCGCGGTGATCGACGACGTCATCATGGGCTGCGTGTCCCAGGTCGGGGACCAGGCCGTCAACGTCGGCCGGAACGCGGCGCTCGCGGCGGGCTTCCCGGAGTCGGTCCCCGGCACGAGCATCGACCGTCAATGCGGTTCGTCGCAGCAGGCGGCCCACTTCGCCGCGCAGGGGGTCATGGCCGGCGCGTACGACATCGTCATCGCCGCCGGCGTCGAGAGCATGACCCGAACCCCGATGGGCTCATCACTGCTTCCGGGCAGCGTCCCGTTCGGACCGAAGGTGCTGGCCCGCTACGACCTCGTCCCGCAGGGGATCTCGGCCGAGCTCATCTCCGAGAAGTGGGGCATCTCCCGGCACGACAACGACACCTTCTCGGTCGAATCGCACCACCGAGCCGCCCGGGCGACCCAGGAGGGACGCTTCGATCGTGAAATCGTCCCGGTCGCCGTCGTCACCGAGGACGGCTCCGAACGCATGGCGGTTGACGAGGGGATCCGCCCCGACTCGTCGCTCGAGACCCTCGGCAAGCTCAAGCCGGCCTTCAAGGCCGACGGGGTCGTCACCGCCGCGAACTCCTCCCAGATCACCGACGG
>DAIMHT010000084.1:0-6577 GCA_036723155.1 Actinomycetota bacterium | reverse complement strand
CTCGATCTCGACACCGTCCCGACGTTGGTCCGGGTCGAGGACGGACGCGAGACGGCCCGCCTCGTGGGCTGGAGCCGCGAGCAGTGGGAGACGTTCACCGGCCTCGCCGGGCTCGGCCCGGGCTTGCCGCCGCACCGGCCCGGGTGCGGCTCCCGGACCCAGGACCCCGACGTCGCCGCGGCGCGAGCCGACGCCGCCGGGGCCGGGACGCTGGGGTCGCGTCGGGTCGAGCTCGGAGCGAGCGAAGACGACGTGGAGGCGATGTTCGATCGGGGCTGGAGCGACGGCCTCCCGGTGGTGCCGCCGACACCGGAGCGCGTGGCCCGGATGCTCACCGGCACGACTCGCGCCCCGGACGAGGTCGTCGCGGTGGTCCCGCCCGACCTCATCGAGTGCACCGTCGAGAAGGTGGCGATCAACGCGGTGCTCGCCGGTTGTCGACCCGACTACCTCCCGGTGGTCCTCGCTGCGGTCGAGGCCGCGTGCACCGACGAGTTCAACATCCACGGCCTCCTCGCGACGACCTGGTTCTCGGGTCCGGTCGTGATCGTGAACGGGCCCGTGACGCGCACCATCGGGATGAACGCGGGCATCAACGCCATGGGCCAAGGCAACCGGGCGAACGCCACGATCGGGCGCGCGCTGCAGCTGGTGGTCCGCAACGTGGGCGGCGGCCGCCCGGGCGAGATCGACCGGTCGACGCTGGGCCAGCCCGGCAAGTACACGTTCTGCTTCGCCGAGCGGGAGACCGACTCGCCGTGGGAGCCCCTGCACGTGACCCGGGGCTGTGCCGCCGAGTCGTCGGCGGTCACCCTGTTCGCCGGTGAGGCCCCCCGTGGCATCGTCGATCAGCTGTCCCGCGACGCGTCGTCGCTGGCCAACACGTTCGCGGTGTGCCTTCGCGCCACGACGCACCCCAAGATCGCCTTGGCGTTCGACGCCGTCCTGGTCGTGTCGCCCGAGCACGGCCGGGTGTTCCGGGAGGCCGGGTGGAGCAAAGCCCAGCTGCTCGAGGAGCTCACGGCCCGGCTCCAGCTCCCCGGGTCCGAGCTGGTCCGCGGCGCCGGCGGCATCGCCGAAGGGCTCCCGGCCTCGGTGGAGACCCTCACCATCCCCAAGTTCCGGGACGGCGGCCTGCTCATCGTGCACGCCGGTGGTGGCGCGGGGCTGTTCTCGGCCATCATCGGGGGCTGGGCCAGCGGGCCCGCGGGGAGCGCCCCGGTGACCAAGGAGATCGGCACGTGAGCGGAACCCGGGTCGTCCTCGATCCGACCGGCGAACGCCAGGCCCCGACCCGGGAGCGGACTCCCCGGCCGGCGACGCTCGACGGCCTCACCGTCGGGCTCCTCGACATCACCAAAGCCCGCGGCAACGTCTTCCTCGACCAGCTGGAGCAGCACATCACTGCCCGCGGCGCGCGCGTCGTTCGCTACGCGAAGCCGACGTTCACCAAGGTGGCGCCGATCGATCTTCGCCACGAGATCTCCGAGCAGTGCGACGTCGTGATCGAGGCGCTCGCCGATTGAGGATCGTGTACGTCGTGCAGTGTGCACGACACCGTCAACCTGGAGGCTCTAGGCGTGCCCACCGTGTTCGTCGCATCCACCGAGTTCGTCGACGCCGCTGACGCGCAGTCCGCGGCGCTCGGCGCCGACCCGGCCCGCGTGTTCGTCCCGCACCCGATCCAAGATCGGACCGACGACGAGATCCGCGCCCTCGCCGACGCCGCCGTCGACGGTGTCGTGCGGGCCGTGACGGCGTAGCCGTGCTGCTCCTCCACGAGGTGCACCGCGTCCGCGGTGCCACCGAAGACGAGTTCGAGGCGGCGTTCCGCGACCGGTGGATGCCTGACCTCGGCGCCGGCGACGACGCTCGCCTCCTCTACTTCATGCAGCTGGCGCACGGGTCAGGCCGGGCGTACACCGCGGTGACCGTGACCGGCGTCCGTGACGGCGCAGCCTGGGAACGCGTCGCCCGCTCCGTCCAGGACGGGCCGCTGCGATCCTGGGCCCACGACGTCGACCAGCTCCGCCACGGCGTGACCGCCAAGGTCCTGGTGCCGGTCCCGTGGTCCCCACCGGTGGTCGAGGACCTCGACGCGGTCCCGACCGAGCCCGCCGAGCATCCCCTCACCATCTTCATGGAGGACACCGCCTGGCCCCACGACGGGATGCTCGACGACTACCTCGAGAAGGCCCGCACCCACTACGCGCCGAGCCTCACCGAGAGCCGCCAGGAGGGCCGCGCCATCCTCGAGCTGCTGGCCGTGTTCCAGACCGCGTTCGGTTCCGGGCGCCGCTCCGAGGTGGTGCTGTGGCAGCGGATCCTCGACCATTCGCGGCTGCTCCGGCTGCTCGAGACCGAGATCGCCCCCGAGTACCGGGGGCCCGGGACATGGATGCACGACGCCCTCGAGGTCCGTGACGACTGGCAGAGCCAGCTGCTCCGCACGTCGGGCTGGTCGCCGCTGTCCTGACCGCGGGGTCAGCGGGTCTCGGCCAGGACGTGGGTCGCGAACTCCTCGACCCGGCCCTCGCCTTCCGGCGGCCACCCCGCGATGAGGTACCCGAACCCGGCGTCGCGCCAGCGGTCCACGGTGCGGCGGATCTCGTCGAGATCGCCTTCGAGGGAGATCGACCCGGCCCGCAGGATCGACGCCGGGTCGCGCCCCGCGGCGGCGGCGAGGTCACTGAGTCGCTGCGACCGGGCCGTCAGCGACGCGGGGTCACCGAAGCAGTGCCAGACGTCGGCGTACTTCGCGACGATTCCGAGCATCCGGTCGCCGGACGCGCCGATCCAGATCGGCGGGTGCGGTGACTGCACCGGGCGGGGATTCAAGGTCGCGTCACGGACTTGGAAGTAGCGGCCCTCGAAGGTGAACCCGTCAGTGGTCAGCAGGCCCCGCACGATCTGCACCGCCTCCTCGAACGCGGCGACGCGCGGTCCCGTCGGCGGGAACGGGATCCCGAGCTGGCGGTGCTCGTCCTCGAACCAGGCTGCGCCGTAGGCCAGCTCGTACCGGCCGTCCGACGCGTGATCGATCGTGATCGCCTCCGCGGCGAACACCGACGGGTGGCGGTAGGTCAACCCGGTCACGAGCAGGCCCAGGCGGACGTTGGTGGTGTGGCCACTCAACGCGGCGAGGGTGGTGTTGCCCTCGAAGCACTCGCCGGGGCCGGACCCGTACATGGGCACGAAGTGATCGAAGCCCCAGATCCCGTCGAAGCCGGCCCGGTCGGCGAGCTGCGCGCGGGCCATGAGCTGGTTCCAGCGCAGGCGCTGCTGCGCGACGTCGAGACCGAATCGCATTCGCTGTCCTTCCTGTCACCGCTCGTGCCGACCGGATCGGCGGGAGTGTACGGGCCCCGGTCACATCTCGGTCAAGGCCTCCCACCCGGTCGGGGGTGGCGCGAGGCGCCAGTACTGCTCCGGGGCCGGGGCGTCCAGCTTGCTGCGGAACGCCCACTCGGCCTCGAGCGCCAGCACCTGGGTCGGATAGCAGGCCACGGCGGCGAGCTTGCGGGGATGGTCGACGTCGACCGGCACCGCGGCGGGGGTCGGCCACACCCGTCGGCGGAACAGCTTCGAGATCCGCCACGCGAGCAGGCCCGGGATGTGCTTGTAGCCCATGTCCTCGTAACAGAACCACGACGGTCCCCCGCCGGGATCGGTGAGCGTCCGCTCCCGCACCAGCATCGCGGCGTCGTGGGTGCAGTCATGGTCGGGGTTGGCCAACCCGAACGGCGCGAACACCGCCGTCGGGGCCTCGGCGCGCACCGCGGCTTCGAGCGTGTCGACGACCTGCTCGGGGCGGATCCAGTCGGCTCGGTCCAAGTAGGAGTGCTCGACGAAGTCGAGCCACACCGGCTTGGCGTCGAAACCGGCCAGCGCCGCCGCGTCCTCGGCGCGTCGAGCGACGTGCACCTCGTCTCCGGGACGGAAGCCGCCGAGCGCGTCCCAGTGCTGCACCGGGTCGGGATACGTCGCGGGACGTCCGGCGAACGCGGTGATGACGGTCACGCCGGGGTGCGCGGCCATGAGGTACGAGCAGCCGAGGACGGCGTCGTCGAGGTGAGGGGAGATGATCACCGGATGGGCGAGCTCCGCGGGGGCGACCGTCCCCCACTCGCGCATGTCGGGTGGTGCCGGCCGAGCCATGCCCCAGCCTCCCACCTCGGGCCGACGGTGGGCACGGCGAGGTTTCGACGGGTCCGCGGCCTTTGTGGGGGACGGACTGGCCCCGGTTAGGCCCTATTTTGGGGGTTACCGAGCCCGGGAATGTCCCGGGGCCTGCAGTCGTAGTAATGATTGGCAGGACGCGAGGACGGGCGTGCAAGGGCACGCCGTCGAAACTCGCCTGGTGGTCTGCAGCGAACCCAGCCCCGCCCCACCCGCTGCAGGCGTGGTCGCCAGGCGAGCGGTGGGGTCGCCCCGTCGAGGTGGGTGCATTCCCACCTCCGGGGCTCCCCGCCCTGACCTGACAGACTCCGGGCGTGGACCTCCGGCGCGTCACGAATGCTCCCGCCCGGCTCGGGTCCTGACATGGAACCGCGCCCGCTCGGGCCGACCGGGCTTCGGGTCGCGCCGCTGTGCCTGGGCGCGATGAACTTCGGGGATCCGACCGAACCGGCCGAGTCGGCCCGGATCATCGACGCGGCGCTCGATGGCGGCGTGACGATGATCGACACCGCCGACGTGTACGCCGGCGGCAAGAGCGAGGAGATCGTCGGAGCCGCGCTCGCCGCGAACGGCCGCCGCGACGACGTGGTCCTGGCGACCAAGGTCGGGATGGCGCGCGGGAAGGCGGCTCCCGGGACGTGGCATCGTCGTGAGCACATCATCAGCTCGTGTGAGACGTCGCTGCGGAGCCTGCAGACCGACCACATCGACCTGTACCAGCTGCACCGCCCGTCGATGGCGGTCCCGCAGGCCGAGACCCTGGCCGCGTTCGACGAGCTCGTGCAGGCGGGCAAGGTCCGACACGTCGGGTGCTCGACCCACCCGGCCTGGATGGTCATGGAGGCGTTGGCGATCGCGGCTCGCGACGACCGGGCGGCGTACGCGACGGAGCAGCCCCCGTACAACCTCCTCGACCGGCGCATCGAGAACGAGCTCCTGCCCCTCTGCCGGTCTCACGGCCTCGGGGTGCTGCCCTGGTCGCCGCTCGGGGGTGGGATCCTCGCCGGCCGCTACCAGGACGTCGACGAGGTCCCCGCCGACTCGCGCGCGGCGCGGCGGCCGCAGCTGCGCGACCGGGTCACCCCCCGGGCCCTCGAGGTCGGTCGCGGCGTCGCCGCGCTCGCCGCCGAGCGGGGCTTGACGAGCTCCCAGCTGGCGCTCCTCTGGGTCAAGGACCAGCCCGACGTGACCGCGCCGATCGTGGGGCCCCGGACCCTGGCCCAGCTCGAGGAAGCCCTCGGGATCCTCGACCGGTCGCTGGACGACGAGGCCCGCGTCGCGTGCGACGCGCTGGTGCACCCCGGCAGCGCGGTGGCCGACTTCTTCAACACCTCGGGTTGGATGCGCGAGCAGATCAGCGCGGCGTGATCACCGGGTGAGGATGTACGCCGCGGCGCCCGCGGCCACCAACACCAGTCCGGTGACCAGCAGCGACCAGGCGACCGTGAAGCCGGCGCGCGGATCGACGCGGTCGCCGGTCAGGGACGCATGGCACCGCGCGCAGAGGGTCACGTCGAGGTCATGCCACGGCCGGACCCGCACGGTGCCGTCGGTGGTCCCGCAACTCGAACAGGTGGCATCGGTCATCGCTCGGCTCCCGCTTCCATCATGCTCGCTGCACCCGGACCGGTCCGGCTCCGGCGCCGGCCCGGTCCCAGCGGTTGGTCGTCGGTCGCATCGGGCAAGATGAGCGCCGCGAGAGGAGCCCGGGTGCATCGCGACCATCTGCTGACGTTTCGCGACGACCCGCCCAGGCGCGTGGTGGGCGGCTCGGCGTGACCCCCGCCAGCCTGGCCGGGTCCCGGGTCCTGATCATGGGCATCGGCCGGCGAGCCGGCGGGGTCGGCGCCATCCGGTACGCCGTCGAATCGGGCGCGCAGGTCCGCGTCACCGATCGCGGCGATCCCGCGTCGTTTCGCGACGTCGTCGAGCAGTTCGCGGGAACGCCGGTCGAGTTCGTCCTCGGGCGCCACGACGAGGCCGACTTCCGCTGGGCTGATTTCGTGGTCCGCAACCCCGACGTCCGTCGAGATTCCCCGTACCTGCGGATCGCGGAGGAGCACGGGGCGGACATCGAGATGGAGATGACCCTGTTCCTGGCCGCGTGTCCCGCGCCGACGATCGGGGTCACGGGCACGAAGGGCAAGACGACCACCGCCATGCTCATCCACTCGATCCTGCGGGAACGGTGGCCGGGGACGGTCGTCGCCGGGAACATGGGCCGCTCGGCGCTGGCGCGTCTCGGTGACGTCGACCCGGAGGTTCCGGTGACCCTCGAGCTGTCGTCGTTCCAGCTCGAGGGGCTCGGCGAGCACGCCCTGGCCCCGACGGTGGCGGTGATCACCAACGTCCGGCCGGACCACCTCGACCGCTACGCCAGCTTCGACGCGTACGCCGA
>DAIMHT010000083.1:0-6622 GCA_036723155.1 Actinomycetota bacterium | reverse complement strand
TCGCCGAAGAACACCTCGGAGTACTCGCGGTACGGGAACGCGACGAAGTCGGGGTAGCCGGCGAAGGTCGTGGACGTCCACTCCCAGACGTCGCCGACCATCGCCAGGACGCCGGCCGCGGTGGCGCCGCCGGGACGGGCGTGCACGTCGTCGGGTCCGAGCTGGAGCCGCCCGAGGTTCGCCAGGCCCGGCGTCGGGTCGTGGTCGCCCCACGGATGGCGGCGTTGGGTCCCGTCCGGGTTCCACGTCGCCGCGTACTCCCACTCCGCCTCGGTGGGCAGTCGCTGGCCGGCCCAGCGGGCGAACGCGTCGGCCTCGTACCAGCAGACGTGCTGCACCGGTTCGTGGGGCGCGAGGTCGGTGCGATGTCCGAAGCGCTGGACGCTCCAGCTGCCGTCGCCGTCGCGGCGCCAGCCGCCGGGAGCGGCCAGGTGCGCCTCGGTGCGCCACGCCCACCCGGGGCTCGACCAGCAGCTCGGGGTCTCGTAGCCGCCGTCGTCGATGAACGCTCGGTACGCGTCGTTGGTGACCGGGGTCCGATCGATGCGAAACGGGGCCACCTCCACCAGATGGGCCGGTCGCTCGTTGTCGTACGCCCACGGCTCGGTGTCGGTGCCCATGACGAACGGTCCGCCGGGGAGGCTCACCTCTCGGCAGTGGTCGTCGAGCCCGGCGAGGCCGAGACGCGGAGCGGGACCGGCGGGGTCGGGGTAGGGCCGACCCATGAGGTCGATCGTGGCGAGCATGGTCTCTTGATGCTGGTGCTCGTGCTGGATGACCATCCCGTAGACGAACCCGTCGCGCGCGAGCGGGTGCTCATCCAGGTCGAGACGGTCGAGGACGCCGAGGACGCGGGCGCGCACGTCGTGCGCATACGACCGCGCGTCGTCAGGCCCGAGGATCGGGAGCGCCGCCCGCTCGCGACGAGGATGCTGAAACGCGTCGTACAGGTCGTCGAACCGGGGGTCGGTGGCCGGGGCGTCAACCAGGGCTCGGAGCAGCCACAGCTCTTCGTAGTGCGCGATGTGCGCGAGGTCCCAGACCAGCGGCGACATCAGCGGCGAGACCGGCGTGACCAGCTCGTCGTCGGCGAGGGGCGCCAGCAGGCTCGAGGTCCGGGTCCGAGCGTCGTCGAGATGGCAGGCGGCGAGCGTGTTCAGCTCCATGCCGGCGCCACCGCGTCGAGGGCGGGATGGGCGGGCCCGTCGCTCCACCCGCCTTGGAGCAGATCGTCGGCCGGACAGCGGCCGCGGTCGACGTACCGGTCGATGAACTCGCGGGTGGCGTCGATCGTCGGCTGATCCGCGCCGCGGGAGGGAAGCACCTCTAACGCGGCGTGGAAGCAGTCCCGCGCCGCGTCCGCGAGCCCGGGGTGCGCCAGACCGTCGCGGGCCGCTTCCCGCCAGAGGTTCTTGACCGGCGCGGAGGCCCGCCGCACGCAGGTGTCGAGCGCGGGTTCGGTGACGACCGCGTCGGAGACCGCGACCGCGACCCGCCACCACGGGTCGGGCAACGCGTCGATCATGCGCAGCTCGAGCCATCCGCGGGGCCGGACCGGCGGGAACAGCGTGGTCAGGTGGTAGTCGACGTCGTCGCGGGTCGGCCAGCCCAGCGGATGGCCGTCGGTGATCCAGGATCGGAACCCGAGCCCGTCGGTGACCGGTATGTGGTCTTCGGAGGAGCGGCGCACCATCATCACGCGGGCATCGAGGGCGTAGCTCGCCCACGCGTCCGGGCAGGTGCCAATGCGGGGGACCGGGGCGCTGCGCCCCGGGTCGACCCCGAACCACACCGCGAGGCGGGTCGAGCGCCAGCCCGTCGGTTCGCCTCCGAACAACGGCGAGTTCGCGAACGCCGCCGTGAGCATCGGGCCGATGTCATGGGCGAGGCGCCAGCGACGCTCGCGCTCCTCGCCTCGGCCGTAGTCGAGGTTGACCTGAATCGCCGCGGTGCTGCGCATCATGGTGCGCCCGGCGCCGCCGTCCGCGTCGAAGTACACCTCCATCGCGTCGTAGCGGGGAGTGCGGATCACGCGTTCGCGGGCCCCACCGGGAGCGAGACCGATTCCGGTCAGCGCCACTCCGGCCGCCTCCAGCGCGGTTCGGAGGGTCGTGGCGTCCTCGCTGACGGCGGTGCAGCACGCCAGGCCTTCGAGGGCGGGGGAGCTGAGCTCAACCTGCCCGCCGGGCTCGAAGGTGATCCGGCTGCCACCCGACAGCGGCTGCAGGCTCGCGGCGGTGGCTTGCAGGGCGTCGAAGCGGACGGCGCCGCGCGAATCGTCGAGCGGCACGGCCAGCCATTCGAGCTCGACGCCCACTCGGTGCGCACCGTTCGAATCGGATGTCGAGGGACCACGCGCGGCGTCAGCGACGACCCGGCGGGCCTCGAGCTCGGTCAGGACCGGCTCCGGAGACGGCATGGCTACCGGTGTCCGAAGTGCGCGGTGACCCAGTCCATGTCTCGGACTGAGCCCAGCCGGAGGTGACGTGTCAGCACGTCAGGCATGGTGATCTCCTTCTCGGGTCGGTATGGATACGGCAGGCGAGGGGTCCGCGGATTGCTCATGAGGCCGGAGCCCCGGCAACGACGGGGGCAGTGTCGAGCGACCGACGGAGCGTCAGGTAGACGGATTCGGGGGTGAGGACGCCGAGGAAGCGGTCGCCGTCGAGCACCGCGACCCAGCCGACGTCGGTGAGCAGCATCGACGCCAGCGCGTCCTCGAGGGGAGCGTCGATGGAGACCCAGGCCTCGAGGCGTCCGATGCGCGACGACACCGGGCCGTCCCCGTCGGCCTGGTCACCGCGGACGTGACCCACGAGGTGACCGTCGGCGTTGACGACGGCGACCCAGTCGGCGCCGCTCTGCCCGATCGCCGCTCGGGCCTCGGCCAGCGACGCCGTGGGCAGCACCGTCGGTGGATGCTCGAGGGTGTCCCGGGCGATCGGCGTGACCCGCAGCCGCTTCAAGCCGCGGTCCGAGCCGACGAAGTCCGCGACGAACGGGGACGCCGGGCTTCCGAGCACCGCTGCGGGGGTGTCGTACTGCGCGAGCTTGCCGCCGACCTCGAGGATGCAGATGCGGTCGCCCATCTTGACGGCCTCCTCGATGTCGTGCGTGACGAACACCACGGTCTTTCGCACCTCGCTCTGGAGGCGGAGGAACTCGTCTTGGAGCCGCATCCGGGTGATGGGATCGATGGCCCCGAAGGGCTCGTCCATGAGCAAGACCGGAGGATCGGCCGCCAACGCTCGGGCGACGCCGACCCGTTGGCGTTGACCGCCGGACAGCTGGGCCGGGTACCGGTCGCGGTACTCGTCCGGTGGGAGACCGACGAGGTCGAGGAGCTCGTTGACCCGCCCGGCGATTCGGTCCTTTTTCCAGCCCAGGAGGCGGGGCACCGTCCCGACGTTCGTACCGATGGTCTGGTGGGGGAACAGTCCGACCTGTTGGATCACGTAGCCGATCCGTCGGCGGAGCCGCACCGGGTCGCCGTGGGTGATGTCCTCGTCGTCGAGGAAGATGCGGCCGCTCGTCGGCTCGATGAGGCGGTTGATCATCTTGAGGGTGGTGGTCTTGCCGCAGCCCGATGGCCCCACCAGGACGCAGGTCTCGCCCGACGGGATCTCGAGGGTCAGTGCGTGGACCGCGATCTGTCCGTTCGCGAAGCGCTTCGAGACAGAATCCAGCCGGATCATGCGGGGGGCCTCCGAACGGTCCTCGACATTACCGCAGGGCCCGTCGTTTCTTGCGGGTGTCGGAGTCGACGACCGCACGGAAGATGGCCGCGAACCGTTCGGGTTCGGGGGCCCGGAGCGAGGGACGCGCCGCGCGGGCCGCCGCGGTCGTCGCCGGCAGCTCGTCGAGCGCCGCGAGGACGGCGGTGGCGAGCGCCTCGTGGTTCCCGACGGGAACCAGCCGGCCGCTGCCGGGTGTGGCCTCGGCGATGATCTCGCGGGGCCCGCCGGCGTCGGTGGCGATCACCGGGGTGCCGCTCATCAACGCCTCGACGAGCACCAGGCCGTACGGCTCCGGTTCGGTCGACGGCAAGACGAAGAGGTCGAGATCGGCGAGGAGGTCGGCGACGTCGTCCCGGGCGCCGAGCCAGTGCACCCCGGGGGTGGCTCGGGCCGTCGTGGCGAGCGAGTCGAACAGGGCTTCCTTGCCGCGGACGGGACCGCCGGCGACGACGAGCTCCACGTCGGCACGCGAGGCCCGGACCCGCGCGAACGCGTCGAGGAGAACGTCCACTCCCTTCCACGAGTCGATGCGACCGGCGGCCCCGACGAGGGGCACCCGGTCGTCGATGGGGACTCGGGGCCGGAAGCGGCCCGCCCGGCCGGGAGTGAACTCGTCGGGGTCAGGGGTCTCGTGCACGACCACCACGTCGACCCCGTCGAGCTGGTCGGCGATGGCGTGCGACATCGACAGGACCCGGGCCGAGAAGCGGGGGATCAGGAATCGTTCGACGGCCAGCGCCGCATTGGATTGCACCACGATCTCGCGGCCGTGCCAGACGTGGGGGCGACGGGCGAGGAGCGACGCCGCCCACCCGTACCACGAGTGAAAGGAGTTGGTGTGCACCACGTCGATGTCGAGCTGGCGCAGCAGCCGAGCCAGGCGCACCACGGTGACCGGCCACGCCAACGCGTACCCGATCCAGTCGCGCCGCCGATGACTGCGGGAGATTCGGCGCATCGGCACGACATGGACGTCGACCTGGGCGGCCTCGAAGTCGGGCCGGAGCGGCGGCTCGGCGGGGACGACGACATGGCACTCGAATTCGGGGCGTGGCAGGCTGCGGACCATCCGTAGCAGCGCCTGATCCGACCCGCCGCGCTCGGCGACTGGTTGGATCGAGCAGAGCTTGATCATGCGTCTCGCCCTCAACCTTGAGCAGCTGCTCCATCGCCCACCGGGCGGGATCGGTCGCTACACCGCCGAACTGGCCCGGCTCCTGCCGGGGCCCGACCCGGACGGCGGCGAGCGTATCGAGGTGCTCCCGTTCGTGGCGCGGCACCGCCGCTCGGAGATCAGGACCGCGCTCGGCGCGTTCGGTCTCGCGGACCTGGAGCCGGCGGTGTTGCTCCTGCCCCGGCCGGTGCTCTACGACACCTGGAACGTGCTCGGGGAGCCGCCCCTCGGGATGCTGCACCCCTCGTTGCGGGACCTGGATCTGGTCCACGCCCCGTCCCTCGCGGTCCCGCCGCGGTCCGGGGCGCGGTTGATCGTGACCGCGCACGACGCGGCCACCCTCGTGGCTCCCCAGACCTACCCCCGCCGGGGCCGGGCGTTCCACCGCCGGGGTTTTGCCGCCACGGCCCGGCGAGCGGATCTCGTCATCGCGCCGACCAACGCCGCGGCGGAGGAGATCCTGGCTCACACCGCGATCGGTCCCGATCGGATCCGCATCGTCCCCCACGGCGTCTCCCAGCGGCGGGTGAGCCAGGGGGTCGTCGACGCCATCCGGGCCACGCTCGGGCTCGGTGACGAGCCGTACGTGCTGTGGGTGGGGACGCTCGAGCCGAGGAAGAACCTGCCGCTGCTCCTCGAGGCGTTCCGGGCGGTGGTGCGAGCGGGCCTGCCCGAACGGCTGGTCATCGTGGGCCCCGACGGCTGGCGCGGGGGCCCGCGCGCCGTCGCCGCGGCCGCCGAGGATCTCGGCGACCGGGTCCAGTTCACCGGCGCGATCCGCGCCGACCGGTTGACGGCGCTCTACCGGGGGGCGTCGACGTTCGCGTTCCCGAGCATCCACGAAGGCTTCGGGCTCCCCGTCCTCGAGGCGATGGCCCAAGGGGTCCCGGTCATCTGCTCGGACATCCCCGTGCTCCGCGAGGTGGGCGGCGCCGCGGCGCGGTTCGTGTCGCCGACGGACGTCGGAGCGTGGGGGGAGACGCTGGTCGGGTTGCTCGGTGACGAGTCGGAGCGAGCCCGGATGGCGGCCGCGTCGCGCGACTGGGCATCCGAGTTCACGTGGGAGCGCTGCATCCGCCGAACCCGGGTTTGCTACCAAGAGGTGCTCGGCTCCGCTCAGTAGCCTCGTCACCGCGTGGTGGAGTCTGGACTCTCGACGGTGGTCGTCCGCCTGCTCGGCGCCGACATCGGCCCGAAGTGGCTGTACTGGCCGTGGGTGTCCGATCACCTGAGCGAGATTCGGGACCGACTCACGCAGCACATCCAGTTGACGCTGCTGTCGATCGGGTTCGGGCTGCTGATCGCGTTTCCGCTGGCGTTGCTCTGCGTCCGCTACCGCCGGATGTACCCACCGATCATCGGCGTGACCGGGGTCCTCTACACGATCCCGTCCCTCGCGCTCTTCGCGCTGCTCCTGCCCATCACCGGTCTCTCGGCCGCCACCGCGGTCATTCCCTTGACCGCGTACACCCTGTTGATCCTCATCCGGAACATGGTGACGGGCCTTCGGGGCGTGCCGGCCGAGGTGCGCGACGCGGCCGAGGGGATGGGGTACTCGCCCACGGCGCGCCTGCTGCGAATCGAGCTGCCCCTGGCGCTCCCGGCGATCTTCGCCGGGATCCGCATCGCGACCGTCACGACCATCGGGCTCGTCACGGTGACGGCGCTGATCGGCCAAGGTGGCCTCGGACAGCTGCTCCTCGACGGGCTG
>DAIMHT010000082.1:0-6690 GCA_036723155.1 Actinomycetota bacterium | reverse complement strand
CGAGCGAGCCGGACTCGGACACGCTCGCGCTGTGGGTGGAGGTGAGCGGCCAGGCCGCGGGCGCGTTCTCGTACACGATGGAGCTGCGCCCGGTGGCCGAGGCTGGCCCCGACGACGCGGTGCAGCGCCACGACGACCTGTCGGTAGTGATCGCCGGGGACAGCATCGAGCGCCTCGCCGGCGCGACGCTCGATTTCACCGGGGCCGGCATGGTGATCCAGAACCCGAACAAGCCGACCGCGGGCCCGGGGCCCGGGGCGCCGCCGGCCGCGGATCTGTCGGGACCGGTGGCGCTGGCGGTGCTGACCGTCCTCGAAGCGGAGATCAACCCCGCGATCGCCGCGCACGGCGGCCGGGCCGACCTGGTCGCGGTCGACGAGGGCGTCGCCTATCTGCGCTTGTCGGGTGGCTGTCAGGGGTGTGGTCTCGCCTCGGTCACGCTGTCGCAGGGCATCGAGGTCGCGATCCTCGACGGGGTTCCCGAGATCGAATCGGTGGTGGACGTCACCGATCACGCCTCGGGCGACAACCCGTACTTCGAATCAGCCAAGAAGTAGCCGCCGCGCCCCACGGCGCGATCAGCCGAAGCGCTTGGCGTCCTGCGCCGCGTAGCGGGCGACCGTCGTGTCGGCCTGCGCGGTCGTCGTGAGTGCCGAGAGCACCTCGGGGAGGCGGGCGCTGGGAATCGCGCACGTCATCTCGGTCGCGGGCATCCCGGTGCGGACCCGGCTCAGCGCACAGCCGACGCTCGCCGCGACCTCGCCGTCCTGCTTGGCGACCGCGACGATGTGGCACTGCGGCTTTCCCTCGATGCGCAGACCGGGCAGCGCGTCGGCGAGCACCATGAGCTGCTTGCCGTTGATGCGCAACAACACCACGTCGGGGTCGACCGGCGTGTCGGCCAGCGGCCCGTAGGTCACGGTCCCCGGTCGGTCGCGGACCACCGGGATCTGGGGGACGGCGTCCATCGTGACCCAACCGGCGTCGACGAGCGCGGCGACGTCAGCGTTGCCGGCGACCTCGTCGAGGGTCTTGAAGCCGTGCGTCACGCTTCCCACCGAGCAGTTGGCGTGATCGTCGGCGACGGTCGAGAACGTCCGATCGGCGGCGCGGACCCAGAACACGCAGCCGGCGGGCACCCGACCGGTCCGCCCGTCGGGGGTCGGGCTGGGCATCGGCGCGTCGAACGGGTCGACCCCGGCGGGCGCGTCGTCAGCGAACGTGATCGCGACGGGTGGCGACGCCAGGTTGAGGGTGTCGCTGAGCTCGTGGGCGAGCTGGGACCAGTCGTTCGTCATGGTCGAACCCTATCGATCGGGCCCGTCAGCCGTGCCGGGCGATCTCCGCGTCGAGGTCCAAGGGCGCCACGGGGGCGTCATGCTCGTGGTCGCCCCACTGGTCCCGCGGGACCATCCACATGATCTCGAACTCGTTGCCGTCGGGATCGTGGCCGTAGATCGACTTCGTCGCCCCGTGGTCGGACTCGCCGACGTAGGCGCCGAGGCGGTGCAAGGTGTCGCGGGCGGTGGTCAGGTCGGTGACCGACTCGACCTCCCACGCCAGGTGATACAGCCCCACCCGTCCGGGTTCCGGGCCGGGCGCGTTGGCGCCGACGGAGAACAGCCCGAGGTCGTGGTGGTTCGTCGACCCGTCGGCGCGGAGGAACACCGCGCCGGGGTACTCGGCGACGGGCCGAAACCCGAACGCGTCGCCGTAGAACGCCGCGGCGCGGGCCGCGTCCCGCACGTAGAGGACGGCGTGGTTGAGGTGGCGGACCGGGATCACCCTTGGTTCAACTCCCGCCGAGGGCCCGCAACTTCCCGACCACCTCGGAAAACGCCGCTGCGAAGGCCGCGACGTCAGGGCCGGTGGTGTCCCAGCCGACGCTGGGGCGCAGGGACCGGTCGGCGTCGACGCCCATCGCGGCGAGGACCGGCGACGGCTCGAGGGTCTCGCTCGAGCACGACGACCCGGAGTGGACCGCGACGCCATGCTGGTCGAGACCCAGCAGCACCGGCTCCGCCTCGACGCCCTCGATCGCCAGGCACACCAGGTGCGGGAGCCGGCCGACCGGGTCGCCGAGCTGGGTGACGCCCGCGACGGCGAGCGCGGCGGCGAGGAGCTCCTCGGTCTGGTCGCGGGCCACCGCAGCTTCGGCGGTGAGCCGGTCGCCGCCGACCAGCTCGGCCGCGGCGGCGCCGAACCCGACGATGGCGGGTACGTCTTCGATCCCGGCGCGGCGGGCCCGCTCCTGCGCGCCGCCGACGACGAACGCGGGGAGGCGCAGCCCCCGCCGGATGAGCAGCGCGGCCGCGCCCTTCGGCCCGCCGAGCTTGTGCCCGGTGATCGAGCACAGGTCAGCGTCGAGGTCACGGAAGTCGACGGGGAGGTGACCGACCGCGGCGCAGGCGTCCACGTGGACGAGGACGTCGCGCTCCCGGGCGGCCGAGATGATGGCAGGCACCGCGGTCTGCACCGTGCCGACCTCGTGGTTCGCCAGCTGCACGCTGACGAGCACGGTGTCGGGCCGACAGGCCGCCATGACGTCGGCGGCGTCGAACCGGCCGGAGCGGTCGACGCCGACCACGCTCACGTCGGTGTCGCCCCGTCGGCAGGATTCGAGCACTGCGGAGTGCTCGACCGCGGTGGTCACGACGTGGCCCGGGGCGGCGCCTCGTTTCACCGCCCGGGTGGTCGCGCCCCACACTGCGGTGTTGACGGCCTCGGTCCCGGTGGCGGTGAACACCACTTCGCGCGGTCGGGCGCCGACGAGTTCTGCGACGGCCACGCGGGCGTCTTCGATGGCGACGCGGGTCACCCGCCCGTCGCTGTGGACCCGGCCCGGGTCGGCGGGGTTGCCCTGCAGGTAGGGGAGCATCGCCTCGAGGGCGGCGGGACGCAGCGGCGACGACGACGCGTGATCGAGGTATGCCCGCGTCACGGGCCGGGCCTCAGACCCGGGCGACGCAGTGGTCGCTGCCGTCGGGTCGGCTCGATTCGAAGTGCGGTGACGTCTCGCCGTACAGGCCGGCGAGCATCCCGCGGATCATGCCCCGATCGAGGGCGCAGACCACGTGCGGGTACCGCTGGGCGGTGTCGCCGAACGGGCAGCACTCGGACACGATGGCGAAGTCGTCCCCGCGGGCCTCGGCGCGGGCGGCGAAGCCGTGCGCGGTGAGGGCGTCGGCGACCGCGGTGATCGCGGTGCGGACCGAGCGGTGACCTTCGCCGGGGTCCATGCGGTCGGCGAGGCTGCGGCCGTAGTCGTACCCGACCTGGTCGGCGAGACCTTCGGCGGCTTCGGCTCCGAGCGTGTCGAGCGCGCCGGCGAGCAGGCCCGCGAGCACGTCGTCCTGGCGGAGCGGGACGGTCAGGGTGGCTCGGCCGGTGGCGAGGTACCGCTTCGAGGGGCGACCGGCGGGGCGGGTGCCGTCGTCGGGACGACTGACCGCGACCATGAGGTAGCCGCCGCCGGTGAGCTTCTCGAGATGGTGGCGGGCGACGTTCGGGTGCAGCGCGAACTGCTCCGCGACCTCGGCGGTGGTGACCCCTTCGGTGGCGTCGCGGGCGAACAGGTAGATCTCCCGGCGGGTCGGGTCGCCGAAGGCGCTGGTCACCGCGGCGACCGCGGCCGTGAACTCGTCGGCCGTCAGGCCCCGCTCGGCCGCCTCGGAGGGCGGGTCGCGGCGACGGACGGGCGGGGAGACGGGCTCGGCGGCCACGACCGGTATTCTACCTATGCCCGTAGTGGAAATCCCGTCCCTCCCGGAGGCTGCCCGTGCCCGCCGACGACGCCGAGGTTCGGGCCGCCTTGCGTGGGGTCGAGGATCCCGAGCTGGCGGCCTCGATCGTCGACCTCGGGATGGTCGCCGCGGTCGCCCGCGACGGCGGCACCGTCGTGGTCCAGCTGGCCTTGGCGCTCCCCGAGGAGAGCTGGCCCCCCGACGAGCTGGTCCGTCGGGTGGAGGCGGCGGTGGGGTCGATCCCCGGCGTCACCCGGGTCGACGTGGAGCGCCGCCCCATGACCCCCGCCGAGGAGTCCGACGCGGCGCGGGTGCTGCGGGGGGACCCGCCTCGGAACCCGCTGGCCGTGGTGGACGCGACGGTCGAGGCGCCCCGCCCGCCCCGGCGGAACCCGTTCACCGACTCCGCGACCCGGATCCTGGCCATCTCCTCGGGCAAGGGGGGTGTGGGGAAGTCGTCGGTGAGCACGAACCTCGCCATCGGCCTCGCGGCCCGTGGTCATCGGGTCGCGGCGGTCGACGCCGACGTCTGGGGGTTCTCGCTGCCCCGCATGCTCGGCATCGACCGGCCCCCGGGCCTCGTCGATGACGTGATCGTCCCGCCGAGCGCGCACGGGGTGCGGCTCGTCTCGATGGGGTTCTTCGCCCGCGACGACCAGGCGGTGATCTGGCGGGGGCCGATGCTGCACAAGGCCCTGGAGCAGTTCCTCACCGACGTCCACTGGGGCGACCCCGACGTGCTCGTCGTCGACCTGCCGCCGGGCACCGGTGACGTGGCGCTCTCGATGGCCCAGCTGCTGCCCCACGCCGAGGTCGTGGTCGTCACCACGCCGCAGCCGGCGGCGCAGCGCGTGGCGCAGCGCAGCGCGGCGATGGCCGAGAAGGTGGAGCTGCCCGTGGTCGGTGTCATCGAGAACATGTCGTGGTTCATCGGCGACGACGGGAAGCGCTACGAGATCTTCGGTTCGGGCGGTGGTCAAGCGCTGGCCGACACGCTCGGCGTCCCGCTCCTCGGGCAGATCCCGCTCGTCCCGGCGCTGCGCGAGGGCGGCGACACCGGCCGGCCCATCAGCGTCACCGACCCCGACAGCGACGCGGCCCGGGCGTTCACGGCCATCGCCGAGCGGCTCGACGCCGCCGCGCCGCGGCGGATCCGTCACCCCGAGCTGCGGATCGGATGAGTGGTCTCGCGTCGGGTCGTGGCGTGACCGGCCGGTAGTGTCCCGGACATGGACGTGCGCATCGGTGTCATCTGGTCCCCGAAAGAGCTCGAGCTCGAGGTCGACGGCGACCTCGGTCAGCTCGAAGCGTCCGTGAACGACGCCCTGAAGGGCGACGGCACCGTCCTCTGGCTCACCGATGTGAACGGTCGTCGCGTCGCGGTGCCGGCCGGCCGCGTCGCGTACGTCGAGATCCACGCCGACGGGAACGCCAAGCGGGTCGGGTTCGGTCCCGGCTGAACCGGTGACCTCGGCGCCTCTGGGCGCGGACTTCCTTGACCGTCGCCTCCTCTTCTTCACCGGGAAGGGCGGGGTCGGCAAGAGCACCGTCACCGCGGCGACCGCGCTCCTCGCCGCCGAACGCGGGCGACGGGTGCTGCTGGTCGAGGTGGACGCCAAAGGCAACCTCACGTCGCTGTTCGAACACGAGCCGGTCGGGTTCAAGCCCGCCGAGGTGTACCCGGGCGTGTTCGCGATGCAGATGCGCACCGAAGCGGCGTTGCGCGAGTACCTGAAGCTCAATCTGCGGATCCCGGTGATCGGGCGGCTCGGACCGCTGGCGAACGTGTTGGAGTTCGTGGCCACCGCGGCGCCGGGCGTGAAGGAGATCCTCACCGTCGGGAAGGTGTGCTGGGAAGCCCGAGAAGCGCTCGAGGGCCGCGCTGACTGGGATCTGGTCGTCGTCGACGCCGCCGCCACCGGTCACGTGCTCGCCCAGCTCGACTCGCCCCGCGCGATCCAGGAGCTGGTCCAGGTCGGCCCGGTCCGCCAGCAGACGGAGTGGATGGTCGAGCTCCTCTCGGATCCGGCCCTGACCGCGTTGCACGTCGTGACGTCCCCGGAGGAGATGCCGGTCAACGAGACCATCGAGCTCGTCGAGCGGGCTCGGGCCGAGGTGAACGTCCCGCTGCGATCCGTGGTCGTGAACCGGGTGCTCCCCGAGCCGTTCACCCGCGCCGATGAGCCGGTCTTCGACGCGCTCGCGTCGGGGCCGGGCCGAGACGCCCTCGTCGCCGCGGTCGGGCCGGGGACCGACGCCGCGCTCGACGCCACCCGCCTCGCGGTCGCGCTGCGCCGGTCCCGGGCCGTGCACCTGGCCCATCTGCGCGAGACCATCGACGTTCCGCTGGTGTACCTCCCGTACCTGTTCGTCCGGGACCACGGGCTGCGGGTCACCCGCATGGTCGCCGAGCATCTCGCCGCGGAGCTCGGCCGGTGACCTCGACGAGTCTCGAGCCGCTGCTCGCCTCCCGGGAGGTCGTGGTGTTCTGCGGCTCGGGTGGTGTCGGCAAGACGACGACCGCTGCCGCCGCGGGGCTCGCCGCGGTGACCGAGCTGGGCGGCAAGGTGCTGGTCCTGACGATCGACCCGGCGCGGCGTCTGGCTGACGCGCTCGGGCTCGAGGGCATCGGCAACGTCGAGCGTCGCGTGCCCGACGAGGTGCTGCGCGCCGCGGGCCTCGAGCCGCGGGGGCAGCTGTTCGCGGCGATGCTCGACACGAAGGCGTCGTGGGACGACCTGGTGCTCCGGCATGCGCCCGACGAGGAGACCGCCTACAAGATCCTCGAGAACCGCCTCTACCAGAACATCACCGCCCGGTTCGTGCAGAGCCACGACTACATCGCGATGGAACGGCTCTACGACCTCCACACCACCGGCACCTACGACCTGATCGTCGTCGACACGCCTCCTACCCGCAACGCCATCGACTTCCTCGAAGCCCCGAG
>DAIMHT010000081.1:5250-6740 GCA_036723155.1 Actinomycetota bacterium | reverse complement strand
TTGATCTGGTCGTTGAGGCCCCACCACTCCTGGATGACGACGATCCCGGGCCCGGATCCGGACTCGGGGACCGCGAGGTAGCCGCGACCGTCCTCGCCGTTGCTTGGAAAGGTGATCATCGACCCTGCCATCGCGTCGGTCCCCCGCTGGTGGTGTCGCCCGGCTGGAGGCCAGACGCTACCTTCCAGGCCGGCAGGGAGGATTTCCGCTGGCCAAGAACCCCGATCCGACGCAGAAGCTCACGACGAGCAAGGGGACGACCCGCACGCTCGACGACTGGACGACGATGTTCCACCTGTGCCTCGTCATCCTGCCGCCGCGCCCCGAAGCGGTCCGGTGGATCCCGGTCGCGAGGCGCATCTTCGCGACGTTCGGTGACACCGACGGCCACTGCGCGCTCGTCGTGCCGGGACCCGCGTCGGTCGCGGAGCGCGTCCTCGGCGAAGTCGAGAACGAGGTGCTGACGTTCATCGATCCCGACCTCGAACTCATCCACGATCTCGCGCTGGAGCGCCTCCCCGCGTTCGTGCATCTGCGCCAAGACACGTCGGTGGTCGCCAGCGCCGAAGGGTGGAGCGCGTCCGACTGGCAGCGCGTCGCCAAGGAGGTCGGGAAGGCGATGGCGTGGACCGTTCCCGAGGTCGCGGGCCCGGGCGATCCCCCGTCCACGCCCGGCTGGCCCGTTTCAGGGCTCTGACCTGCGCTGACGCGGGGTCCCGGCGCCCGATCCTGGCGACGGCCATTCGGAGTGCCTAGGGTGAAACCCAGCCCGTACGTCTCCGTTTACGTGATGACGTCCGGGTGTTGTTACAAGTTCGACCGGACGTTCCTTGTTTCCCAGCGAAGAGGCAGCCACTGATGCCGAGACTGCACTTCCGACACCGGGCCTTGCTCCTCGCGGTGGTGGTCGCCGCCGCGGCGGCGGCGACATCGTTGAGCGTCGTCCAAGCCGACGCCACCCCGATCTCGGACAAGCAGGCCCAGGCGGCCCAGTTGGAAGCGGCGATCAACACCAACGCGGTGAAGCTCGACGCGCTGAACGAGCAGGTCAAGGCGGCGCAGAGCCAGCTCGACCAGGCGAACGCCACCATCGCCGACGCCCAGACCCGCATCGCCACGGCGAAGGTCCAGACCGACTCGCTCGGCACGCTGGTCAAGGAGCGGGCCGCGTCGGTCTACCGCAGCGCCAGCAACGGCACCGAGAACAGCCTCTTCAGCATCGACATCAGCAAGCTGGCCAGCAGCCAGAAATACGCCTCGGCCGCGACCCAGCACGACAACGCCCTCGTCGACCAGCTGAACCGAGCCAAGGCCGACCTCAAGGCCCGAGAGAAGGACGCCCAGACCGCCAAGCAGTCCGCCGAGGCCCAGCAGGCGGCCCTCCAGGCCGCCGAGGCCAGCTTCCAGGCCACGAACGGCCAGTACTCGGCGTTGCTCGGCCAGGTCAAAGGTGACCTCGGCGCCCTCGTCGCCCAGGATCAAGCGGCCCG
>DAIMHT010000081.1:0-5150 GCA_036723155.1 Actinomycetota bacterium | reverse complement strand
ACCGCGTTCTCGCACGGCGCGGGTTGCGCCTGCAAGCTCTCCCCGGCGGATCTGCGGACGGTCCTCGGGTTGGTGCGCGGGTTCGACACCGCCGCGCCGTCCGACCCTGACCTGCTCGTCGGGTTCGACACCGCCGACGACGCCGCGGTCTACCGGCTCCGCGACGACCTGGCCGTCGTCGTCACCACCGACTTCTTCACCCCGATCGTCGACGACCCCTACGACTGGGGGCGCGTCGCGGCCACGAACGCGCTCTCGGACGTCTACGCCATGGGGGGCGCCCCGCTCCTCGCGCTCAACCTCGTCGGCTGGCCCCGCGAGGGCCTCCCGTTCGACCTGCTGGCCCGGGTGCTCGACGGCGGCGCCGACGTGGTCCGAGCCGCGGGGGCCGTCGTCGCCGGCGGTCACTCCATCGACGACGCCGAGCCCAAGTTCGGGCTGGCGGTCGTCGGGACCGTCCACCCCAATCACGTCTGGACCAACGCCGGCGCCCGGGTCGGCGACGCGCTGGTGCTCACAAAACCCATCGGTCTCGGGGTGATCTCCACCGCGGTCAAGCGCGACGCGGCGCCACCGGCGCTCATCGCGGACGCGGTGCGCATCATGACGACGTTGAACGCCGACGCCCGCGACGCCGCAGTGACGCTCGGCGCCGCGGTGCACGCCGCGACCGATGTCACCGGCTTCGGGCTCGCCGGGCATCTGCGGGAGCTGCTCGCGGCGTCGTCGGTGTCAGCCACGGTCGACGCCGCCGCGGTTCCGGTCATCGACGGGGTCCGCGACCTCCTCGACGCCGGGATGGTCGCCGGTGGCACCCAGCGCAATCACGCCTTCGTGACCGAGACGGCACCGGTCGACTGGGGCGACCAACCCGAGTCGGAGCAGCTCCTCCTCGCGGACGCGCAGACCTCGGGCGGGCTGCTGTTCGCGGTCGACGCCTACCGTGCCGACGAGCTCGTCGCCGAGCTCGCCCGCCGCGAGACCCCCGCGGCGGCGGTCGTCGGACGGGTCGAAGCTGGCGCGTCGGGCGCGATCCGGGTCCGCTGACCGACCCGGCGGTCAGGGGATGACGAGCATCCCCAGCTCCGCTTCGAGCTGGGGGCGAGGCTTGGCGCCGAGCGCGGCGCGTTCGAGGCGCCCGTTTCGGAACAGGGCGATCATCGGGATGCTCTGCACCTCGTACTGCTGGGCGATCGTGGGTTCCTCGTCGATGTTGACCTTCACGACCTTGTAGGAGCCCTGACGCATGGCGGCGATCTGCTCCACGACCGGTGACACCACCCGGCAGGGCTGACACCACGGCGCCCAGAAGTCCACGATGACCGGCGTCTCGGAGCGCAGCACCTCCTGATCCCAGGCCGCGCTCGTCACCGGCTTCACCAGCGGTTCGGGCGGCGCCTCGGGCATCGGCTCGCTCGGGCGCTCCCCGGCGACGACCGCGTCAAGCCAGCGTTTCGCCGCCTGGATGCTCTCGAGCGCCACCGCGTGGCCCATCGGGTACTCGGCGTAGACCACCGGGGCGCCGTGCTCCATGAGGGTCGTGGCCAGCTCCCGGCCCCGCTCGACTCGGATCAACGGGTCGTCGGTGCCGTGCTGCACCAGCACCGGGACCTGAGGGGCGGCGTCCCAGTCGTACTCGAGGCCTTCGACGTCAGGCAGATACGAGGACAGGGCGATCACACCCTTCGGGTGGGGTCGCTCGCCGCGCCGCAACCCGAGCGCCACCGCGAGCCCGCCCCCCTGGGAGAAGCCGCCGACGATGGCCTCGGCGCGGTCCTGATCGTGCTCCTCGCAGACGGTGTCGAGGAGCGTGTCGAGCTGGTCCAGCGAATCGAGGAACGTGGCGTCCTCGGTGTGCTCGCCGGTGATCCCACCGAGGTCGTACCAGGCGAACCCGGGGGGCGCGGCGACCGGGCCCCGGGGCAGCACGGTGAGGAACCGGCCCTCGGGGTCGAGATAGGGAAGGAGGCCGCCAAGGTCGTTCTCGTCGGCCCCGTACCCGTGGACGAGCAGCAGCACCCGCTGCGCGGTCGGTGGCCCGACGATGTTGTGGACGAGGCTCACTGGACTCCCGAAATCTTGGCGTGGTGTGCCCGCCGATGATGGCACGCTCGATCGGTGCGGCTCACCGTCCCGGTGCTCCACGACGACACGATCGTGCTCCGGCCCCCCGAGGCCGGTGACGCGGCCGCGATCACGGCCGCGGTGCAAGACCCCGACATCCCTCGGTTCACGATGGTCCCGTCGCCGTACACGATCGACGACGCGGGGGCGTACATCGAGGGCAGCGCCGACCGGTGGAGCTCGGGTGACGCGGCCACGTTCGTGATCACCGACGGGGCGACCGGGACGCTGCTCGGATCCATCGGGCTCCACGATCTCGGCGTCGCCATGACGGGCCCCAACGTCGGCTACTGGGTGGCCGCCGAGGCCCGAGGCCGGGGTGTCGCCACCCGGGCGCTGCGCCTCATCGCCCGGTGGGCCCTCGAGGACCTCGCGCTGGCTCGCCTGGAGGTGTTCGTGTTCGTCGAGAACGACCGCTCACAGCGGGTCGCGGCCAGCGCCGGGTTCACCCGAGAGGGGATCCGCACCTTCGTTGACCATCCGACGCGACGCCGCGAGCTCGTCGTGTTCTCCCGGACGGCCGTCGCCGGGCTCCCCGCCACCACCACGCCCTGAGCCCGCCGGCGAGAAGCTCAGACTGGGCGGACCGGGGGACCACCGCCTACCATTCGACCCGGCAGGTTGAGGTCGGCCCCTGGGCGGAGTCGACCAGAGGGCAGACGGTTCAGCGATGAACCCTGGACAGACTGACGCGTGATGAGCGGATCGAGACGGCCACAACACTGGATCTACCCGATCGCGGACGGCAGCGGACGCCAGTTCTCGGGGCCGGGCGATGCTCGCTGCCGCGCCCGATACTCCGACTACCGGCGGGCCCTCCTCAGCGGGCGCATCACCCGAGGTGAGGGACCCCTCGAGTCCGGCTTCCGATCCATCCAGGCGGGCGACGTCCTGTGGCTGTACGCCGGCATCGAGGTCGGTGTCGTCGGCCGCGCCCACGTCACCAAGCTCGCGGGCCGCCCCGCGCCCTGGGTGACCTTCAGCGTGGACCGGCCGATCAGCCGGGTGCTCGCCCAGGACCCGGTGCCCGGCAACCTGATCCGACGAGGGTTTGCCGGCGTGTTCGACGGACCGGTCCCGCTCGCCGACCATCCCGAGGCCTACGAAGGCCTCCAGTGGTGGGTTGACCAGCTCGACGAGCGCGACCGGCGCCGCCTCGAGCCCATCGGCGTGTCGACGTTGCGTCACACGCTGGCGCGCCAACCGTCGCTGCTCGACCCGCCCGCGCTGGGGGCCCTGGTCCGGACGCTGCGATCCCAGGATCTCGCGGTCGGGGTGGACGCGGAACCGGACGGCGTGGCCCGCATCGTCGGCCTGAACGGCACCTCGCTGGTCATCGGCCTGGCCGTGCCCGGCAGCCAAGCCGCGGTTCCTGCCGACGTCGTCCGATCCCTCGGGATGCTCGTCTGGTCCGGATGGTCGCTCGCACAGCGCGCCCCCAAGCTGGGGCTGGAACCCCACGTGTTCTTGGCCTGTAAGAAGCCGCCGAGCGTCGAGCTCGTCCGGTTCCTCGAGGACCAGCACCATCTCGTGCTCTGGGTGCACGGCGCGCAAGTCGACTTCGGGCCTCGCACCCGGCTGCGCTGGCAGTCCGGCCTCCAGGAGCTCCGTCCGCTCCTCGCGCGTCACGCGTAACCGCCACCCGACCCGCGCGTCGTCGGTCCCGACCCCGGGCCAGGAGCGTCAGAACAGGAAATTCAACGCGTCGACGACGCGGCGGCCGAGCGTCTCGTCACCCTCGAACTGCACCGCATCACCGGTGAGTACGGCTGCGGGGTCGAGTCGGCCGCACGCCAGGCGGAGGAACGTCTCACCGTCGGTCGTGATCCGGACGGTCGCGTCGTCCGGCATCCCGTCGAGGAGCTGGGCCCGTCCGTCGGTGCGGATCGCGAAGCGTCGGGCGAGGGGCGCCGTCAGGTCGAACGCCACCGAGCTGCCCTGGGGGGCTTGGGCCTTCTTGCCCACCACGAACGGCATCGACGCGACGACACGTCCAAATGCGGCGTCGGCGACCGGGCCCTGGAGGTCCCCGGGTCGGCGGACGGCCCGGCGCATGTCTTGCTCGTGCACCCACGAGTCGAACACCCGGAACGGGAGCAGGTCTCGGACCGTGCCCGGCCCGGTGGGGGTGAACGACGCCGCGCCGAACTCGTCGGGCCCGAAGGTCCGCAGCTGCGCCAGCCGGTCGGTGGTCACGGACCGGAACTCGGCGAGGGCCTCCTCGCCGGTCTGGTCGCGGCGCGAATCGACGAACACCTCGTTGCTGCGGCCGAAGTCGTTCTTGACGTGGGGGAGATCGTCGGGGATCTCGTGGTCCGGTGCCGGTCGGCCGAGCGCGAGCCACTCGAGGGCGACGATGTGCACCAGGTTGTCCTGGACCGTCCACCCGGGCAGGTCGGTCGGTGTCTTCCACTCCGCCTCGGTGAGCGTGCCCCCGAGGTCGCCGATCGAGCCCCAGACATGGTCGAGGTGCTCGACGAGCTCGTCGTCGGTCGCCATGTCAGCTCCTTGGTGACGGTCCCGGGGTGGCGTCATCGTCGCGCATCGTCACTCGCAGCACCGCGTGGTCGGGGCCCTTGACGATCACACAGGTGGCGAGGTCGCGGCTGGGCGCGATGTGCTCGCGCAGGTTCACCTGGTTGACGGCGCGAGACACCCGGGTGGCGAGCGCCGCGATGGCCTCGGGGGCCAGGTCGGCGAACGCCCGGTAGAAGGAGGTGGGGTCGTCGCGGCCGGCGGCGCACAGGGCGACGAACCGGTCCCGGTACCAGGCCTCGAGATCGGCCTCGGCGGCGTCGAGGTACACGCCGACGTCGAGCAGGTCCGCGACGGTGGTGAGGACGTTGACGCCCTCGATGATGAGCACATCGAGGGGTTCGACGACGCGGGCGGTGTCGCTCACGTCGTAGGTGTCGTGCGAGTAGCTGGGGACCGCCTGCGGGAGCTCGCCGGCACGCACCGCCTCGAGGAAGCCGCGGAGCCGGTCGGCGTCGTAGGTCTCCGGGAAGCCCTTGCGGGACCCGAGC
>DAIMHT010000080.1:0-6749 GCA_036723155.1 Actinomycetota bacterium | reverse complement strand
GGACCGGCTGTCGGTCTTGTAGAACCCCGAGCCTTTGAGCACGATCCCGGCCGGGGTCAGGACCTTGAGGACCGCACCGCCGCAACCGTCGTCGTGGGTGCGGATGGCGTCGTCCTTGATCGACTGCCACAGCTCGAACTCCTCGCCGCAGTCGCTGCAGCGATATCGATACGTGGGCATGTCGCCTCCGCTCAGGGCCGGTGGACCGGCCCGGCCACAGGCCAGTCGCCTCGCGGCTGGCACTCGTGACCGTTGACTGCTAATCGTAAACGCCTCGAGGGCCCTTCGTCATCCCGGGATGGCGCCGGGAGCGGAAGAATGCCCGCGATGGTCATCGTCGCGTGCCTCCTCCCCGTGGCCTACCTGGTCGGGACGTTCCCCAGCGCGGGGCTGGTGGCGCGCACCCGGGGGCACGACGTCCAGCGCGAAGGGTCGGGGAACCCCGGCGCGTCGAACGTCTTCCGGCTGCTCGGCTGGAAGGCGGGTCTGGTCGTGCTGCTCCTCGACATCGGCAAGGGCGCCGGCGCCGCGGGCGTCGGCGTCGCCATCGACGGTCACCGCGGCGCGTTCATCCTCGGAGTCGCCGCCGTCGTCGGGCACGTCTTCCCGGTGACGCGACGCTTCAAGGGCGGCCGGGGGGTCGCGACCGCCGCCGGCGTCATGGCCGTGATCTTCCCGCTCGAGATCGCGGTCCTCGGCGTGGTCTGGTTCGGAATCGCCCGCGGGCTGCGCAAGGCGTCCGTGGCGTCGATCGTGTGCAGCATCGCGTTCCCGGTGATCGTCGCGGCCCGCGACGGCTCCGCGCTGGACCTCGCGGTGACCTCGGGACTGGCGGCGCTGATCGTGGCGCGGCACCTCGCCAACGTTCGGCGGCTGGTGCGCGGCGAAGAGCACGGGCTCGGCGACGAGGACGACGGCGGTAGCGTCGCCGCGTGACCACTCGTCGCTCGCAGATCACGAAGGCCGTCATCCCCGCGGCGGGGATGGGGACCCGATTCCTCCCCGCGACGAAGAGCCAACCCAAGGAGATGCTGCCCGTCGTCGACAAGCCGTCGATCCAATACGTGGTCGAGGAAGCGGTGCGAGCCGGACTGCGCGACGTGCTCGTCATCACGGGACGGGGCAAGCGCGCCATCGAAGATCACTTCGACCGGAACTTCGAGCTCGAGTTCTACCTCGAGCAGGACCACAAGGTTGAGCTGCTCCGAGAGGTGCAGGCGACGAACGAGATCGCCGATCTGTACTACATCCGTCAGCGTGACCCGCTGGGGTTGGGCCACGCGGTCTCGGTGGCGCGTGACCACATCGCCGGCGAATCGTTCGCGGTGATGCTCGGTGACGACATCATGGTCGACGACGCCCGTCTGCTCCGCACCATGCTCGAGGTCCATGCCGCGGAGGGCGGCTCCGTCCTCGCGTTGCTGGAGGTCGCGCCGGACGAGATCTCGGCGTACGGCTGCGCCGAGGTCGAGCCGGTCCGGGACCGTCTGGTGCGGGTCCGTTCCCTCGTCGAGAAGCCGTCACCCGACCAGGCGCCGTCGAACCTCGCGGTCGTCGGCCGGTACGTGTTCTCACCCCAGATCTTCCCCGCGCTCGACGCCATCGAGCCCGGCGTCGGCGGCGAGCTGCAGCTGACCGATGCCATCGCCCGACTGCTCGACGAGCAGCCGATCCACGGCGTGGTCTTCTCCCACGGCCGCTACGACATCGGCCGCAAGATCGACTTCCTGCGGGCCAACATCGAGCTCGCCCTCGAGCGTCCCGACCTCGGACCCGAGCTGCACTCCTTCCTCGTCGACCTCGTGCAGCGCCGCCAGAGCCGATGACCCTGACGCCCCTCGAGGCGGTGCAGCACGCGATCCTCGCTGCCGTTGACCGCCTCGAGGTGCACGACGTCGACCTCGCCGACGCGCTCGGCCTGGTCCTGGCCGTCGACGTCACCACCGACGACCCGGTCCCGCCGTTCGCGAACACTGCCATGGACGGCTACGCGATCCGAGCGGCCGACAGCAGCGGCGCGACCGCCGAGCACCCGGTGCGACTGCGTGTCGTCGGTGACCTGCCCGCCGGGAAGGCTCCCGACCGGGCCGTCGGCCCGGGTGAGGCGATCCGAATCATGACCGGCGCCCCGATGCCCGATGGCGCCGACGCGGTCGTCATGGTCGAGCGCACCCGACGCGACGGCGACGACGGTGTGCTCATCGAGCAGGCCGCCCGACCCGCCGAGCACGTGCGCGCCGCCGGCGGCGACCTGGCGGCCGGCGCGCCGGTCTTCGCCGCCGGCACCGTCGTGCAACCGGGCCACGTCGGGGTCCTGGCCAGCATCGGCGTCGCTCGGGTGCCGGTCGTGCGCCGGGCCCGGGTCGGCGTGCTCTCCACCGGCGACGAGCTGACCCCCGTCGACGATCCCCAGCCGCTGGCCCCGGGGCGCATCCGCGACTCGAACCGTCCGATGCTGGTGGCGTTGGCCCGCCAGGCCGGCTGCGACGTGGTCGACCTCGGCATCGCGGTGGACGACGAGGCGGGGATCGTCGCCACCCTCGAAGACGCCGTCGACCGCTACGACGCGGTGCTGACGAGTGGCGGTGTGTCCGTCGGTGACTACGACTACGTGAAGGCGGCGCTGGCGCGCCTCGGGTCGCTCACCTCGTGGCAGGTCGCGATCAAGCCGGCCAAGCCGCTCGCCTTCGGCGTCGTTCGCGACGTCCCGGTGTTCGGGTTGCCCGGCAACCCGGTCTCGTCCCTGGTCAGCTTCGAGTGCTTCGCCCGCCCCGCGCTCCTCCAGCGCATGGGTCACCGGGATCGGTTCCGTCCCGAGGTGACAGCACGCGCCGCGCACCGGTTCGCCCGCCGAGCCGACGGCAAGGTGCATCTCGACCGGGTGCGGCTCCATCCGACCGTCGACGGGTATGTGGCGTCGAGCACCGGCGCGCAGGAGAGCAACGCGCTCTCGGCGACGGCGGCCGCGAACGGCTTGGCCGTGCTCCCTGACGGTGACGGCGTCGACGAGGGCGCGGCGGTGCGGGTGTGGCGCCTCGACGCTCCCGCCGACCACTGATCACCGCGTCTCGCTGACGCGGTGGGGTGGCTCCGGCCCGCCCCAAGAAGGCCGGAGCCCGTACGTCGTCGACGGGCCGGTCAGCCCACCCGGCAACCTGGCGGTACGGGTGTCCCTGCCGGCACCCGGACTGCCACCGCCGACGACGTAGCAACCCCTCCGCTACTCGAGGTGCCCGATTCGCACACGAGGACGAGATCCGAGGATCCCGCTCGTGTCGTCCCGCTGCCCCCACGGGCCGAGCTCCCGGAGTTGGACAGAGGGGCTGCGTAGGCGGCGAGACCGGTGCTCAGGACCACCGCGCCGAGGGCGAGTGCCACCCGGGCGGGAGTGAACGCCGAAGTCCGAACCATGACGAGGCCTCTCTGTCCGTTTCTGCCCAGAAACGACGACGACCGGCACCCATTTGGCATGGGGCCGGTTTCGCCTGGCTCCCCGTCGGCCCTTAGCGACCAGTTACGGCCGACGGATCAGCGCCTCCCCGAGAGGTGGCTCGATTGTCATGCTTCCCACCACGCAGTGTGGTGTGGCCCACCCATCAGACCACGGTGAGTGGTGGCCTGTCAAGGGGCTGTCGGGCGGGCCTACCCTGAGGCCCATGACTCCGGTCCCGCTGCTCGACTCGTTCCAGCGCCGGGCCCGGGACCTGCGGATCTCGATCACGGACCGCTGCAACTTCCGCTGCACCTACTGCATGCCGTCCGAAGGCATGGTGTGGCTCGACCGCGACGAGCTGCTCACCTACGAGGAGCAAACCCGGGTGGCCCGCATCTGCGTCGAGCGATTCGGGTTCGATTCCGTTCGCGTGACCGGCGGGGAGCCGACGATCCGCGCGCACCTGCCCCGCCTCTTCGAGCTGCTCAAGCCCCTCGGCGTCGACTTGGCGATGACGACGAACGGGGTGCGGCTCCCCGCGCTCGCCCACGACCTCGCCGCGGCCGGGCTGCGCCGCGTGAACGTGTCCCTCGATTCGCTGCGCCGGGAGACGTTCCGGGCGTTGACCCGACGCGACGAGCTCGACCAGGTCCTCGCCGGCATCGACGCCGCCCTCGACGCCGGTCTCGACCCGGTCAAGGTCAACTGCGTCGTCATCCGCGGCGTCAACGACGACGAGGTCGTCGACCTCGCCGCGTACGGCCGAGCCCGCGGCGTCGGGATCCGCTTCATCGAGTTCATGCCCCTCGACGCGCCCGGCGAGTGGTCGATGGACCAGGTCGTCCCCGCCGCCGAGATCCTCGAGCGCATCGACCGCGTCTTTCCGCTCGCCGACCGAGACCGACCCGTCGAGCACGTCGAACCCGCCGCGGTGCACCGCTACGCCGATGACGGTGGCGACGTCGGGGTCATCGCCAGCGTCACCGAGCCGTTCTGCGGAGACTGCGACCGGGTGCGGATCACCGCCGAAGGCCGCTTCCGTACCTGCCTGTTCGCGCTCGACGAGACCGACCTGCGCGCCATGCTGCGATCGGGCCGTCCCGCGGCCGACATCGACCGCGACGTCGCGGCGGCGATCTCCGGCGCGGTGAGCGCCAAGTGGGCCGGGCACCGGATCGGCCAGGTCGACTTCGTGCGCCCGGCGCGGTCCATGAGCCAGATCGGCGGCTGAGGCCCCCGCAGTGCCTCCGGAGGCCAGGATCGGCCCCCGGAGAACCGGGCCCGCCCGGTCGCCCCATACACTGATGGCGCGTGACCGCGTCCGAGTTCACCCACCTCGATCCCCTCGGACGGGCCCGGATGGTCGACGTCACCGCCAAGGAGCCCACCCACCGGCGGGCCGTCGCCCACTGCCGGATCCACATGCAGCCAGCCACCGCCGGGAAGATCGCCACCGGCGCCATCACCAAGGGTGACGTCCTCGCAGTGGCCCGGGTGGCCGGAATCCAGGCCGCCAAGCAGACCCCCAGCCTCATCCCGCTGTGCCACCCTCTCCTCGTCGGATCGGTGTTCGTGAACTTCCGCATCGAAGAGGACCACGTCGAGGTCGAGTGTCAGGTCGACACCGTCGACCGCACCGGCGTCGAGATGGAGGCCCTCACCGCGGCCGCGGTCGCCGCGCTCACGATCTACGACATGTGCAAATCGGTCGATCGGGGCATGACGATCGGTGAACTGGCCTTATGGGAAAAGACCGGTGGCCGGTCTGGCCACTGGCGGCGCGCAGACGACCACCAGGTGGACGAGAGCTGAGTTTTTCTTTTCGCCACGGGTTTGACTCTTCCCTGCCCGATCTGACTAACCTTCGCGGTATTCCCACGGCGGATCCACTGGACGTCGTCGTGCCTGAGACCAGCCTGAGCACAGGAGCAGCTACCGCACCGTGGCCATCGTCGTCATCTTGGTTCTCGGAATCCTGTGGGCGGCGGTGCTGCTTCCTCCGATCCTGCGATCTCGCGCGGAGGGTGGCGGATCGGGTGTCTCCGGCGGCGTGGGCGAGGTCATGGGGATGTTCACCTCGGCGCTGGGTCGCGCTCGCGGCAACGGAGGCGACCAGGACCTCCCCGCGATGCAGCCGCTCATGGGCCCCGTCGGTCCCGTCGCCGCGATGGGCGCGATGCGCTCCCCGGGAGCGATGAGCCAGGCCCAGAAGCGACGCCGCGACGTCCTCATCGGTCTCCTCGTCGCGGTCGGCATCACGCTCGTGATGGCACTGTTCAGTGGCGCCAGCATCATGTTCGTGGTGCTGAACCTGCTCGCCGACGCCTGCCTCGGCGTGTACGTGTACCTCCTCCTCCAGATGAAGTCCCGGCAACGGGGACGGCAGACCCAGGTGCGGCCCCTCGAGCCCACCGGTCGCCACCTCCGCTCGATCCCGGGCATGGCAGCCGAGCCGGCGTCCGGGCGTGAGCCCGCGCTGCTGCTGCGCCGCACCGCGTCGTACTGAGCCGCCCGGTGGGGCCGGACCGCTCGCGCGAGCTGCGCGCCGCGGGCACGGCCGCCAGCACCGAGCTCGAAGGCCGCCACCAGGCGCGCGAGGTCACCCTGCCGTTGTGTCGACGCGCGATCCGCGCCAGCGCGCTGGCGATCCGTGCCGTGCACCGCGGCGCCCTCGACGACGGGCGGGCCCGCATCACCGAAGCCGGCGATCTGCTCGCCCAGGCCGCCGCCGCGACCGCACACCACCCCGCGATCCGCGACGCCGGCTACGTCCACGACGCCCAGAAGGAATACGCCGAAGCCTGCCTGACGCTCGCGTACGTCGCCCACGAGGACGCGCCTGACGCCGCCACCCTCGCCGTCGACGTCCCGGCCTACCTCAACGGGATGGCCGAGGCCGCCAGCGAGCTCCGCCGCCAGGTCCTCGACCGCCTCCGCGACGGCGACACCACCGAAGCCGAGACCCTCTTCGCGGTCATGGACGACGTCTACGACCTCCTCGTCACCGTGGACTACCCCGACGCGCTCACCGGAGGGCTCCGACGCTCCACCGACGCGCTCCGCGCCGTGCTTGAACGCACCCGCGGTGACATCACCAACGCGATCGTCCTCAACCGCTTCGACCAAACCGTGAGCGGCAACCAACCCCGGACACCATCGTGACCGTGACACCAGCCCGCCGGTGAGATCCCGTTCTTACCCAGAGCGCTCCGCGAGGCGACTGGTAGCCTGAACGACCCTCGGGGGTGTAGCTCAGCCCGGTAGAGCGCTTCGTTCGCAACGAAGAAGTCACGGGTTCAAGTCCCGTCACCTCCAC
>DAIMHT010000079.1:1909-6760 GCA_036723155.1 Actinomycetota bacterium | reverse complement strand
TGGTGAGCGTCGCCGACGGCTGGCACCACGGCGCGGTGCGCGACCGCGGGGAGCGGTGGGACGCCGCCGAGCTCGGACCCGTTGTCCGGGAGCTGCTTGCCGAGCAGCGCGCCCCCGACCCCGTCTACGGGGCCGGCTGATCAGGCGGCCGCGAGCTCGAAGATCGTCAAGACCGGCAGCGCGCCCCGTCGGGTGACCCGCAACCCGGCCCGGGCGAAGAGGGCCTCGAGCTCGGCGCGGGTGCGCTCCCGGCCGGCGCCGGTGTCGACGAGCATCTCGAGGTCCAGCGCCTTGGCCAGATGCCAGCCGTCGTGTCGGGGCAGCTCCTGCTCGAGGACCAGGGCCCGACCGCCGGGCGGCATGGCCTTCTGGACGTTCGAGAGGATCTGCACGCACGACTCGTCGTCCCAGTCGTGCACGATCGCCTGCAGCAGGTACCGGTCACAGCCGCTGGGCACCGACGCGAAGAAGTCCCCCGCGACGACGGTGACCCGGTCGGCGACGCCGGCCGCCTGAAGCGTGGCGTCGGCCTTCGCCACGACGGCCGGCAGGTCGAAGAGGGTCCCGTGCAGCTGCGGCTGCGCCGCGAGGATCCCGGCGAGGAGGGTGCCGGTCCCGCCCCCGACGTCGCACACCTCCCGACACTGCGAGAAGTCATGCTGGCCCGTGACGAGCCCGGCTTGGAGCCGCGACGCATCCGCCATCGCGGCGTCGAACACCGCGCCGGCCTCGAGGTCATGCTCGGTGAGCTGGGTCCAGAACGGCCGACCGAACGCCGCCGTCGCGCCCGCGTCGCCGGTGCGGACGGAGTGGCCGAGCTCGTTCCAGATCTCGACGTGCCACGGCGCGCCGTAGAAGCGCGCCCACGCCCGCATCGACGCCGGGTCGGCCGCCACCAACCGGGCCGAGATTCGGGTGTTGCGGTACCGGCCGGCGCGGTCCCGGCGGAACACCCGGCGGGCGACGAGGTAGCGCAACAGCCGCTCGAGCGCATCCGGATCGGTGCCGGTCTCCGCCGCGAGGGTCGCGACGTCGGCTGGGCCGTCGACGAGCCGGTCGGCGATCCCGAGCTCGGCGACGACGGCCATCGCCTTCGTGTCGACGATGCCGAGGGTGCGTTCGAACAGGGGCAGCTGCGCCGGGACCATCCGGTCGTGCAGGCGGCCGATCCCGTTGCGCAGGGCCAGCAGCGGCCGGACCACCCAGACCGGCGGGAGTCGTTCCAAGCCTTAGCCGAGGCGTTCGACGATCATCGCCATGCCCTGGCCTCCACCGACGCACATCGTCTCGAGCCCGTACCGAAGGTTCTTGTCCTCGAGCCCGTTCAGGAGCGTGGCCATGATCCGCGCCCCGGTCATCCCGAACGGGTGCCCGAGCGCGATCGCGCCCCCGTGGACGTTCAGCTTCTCCCACGGGATCCCGAGGTGCTTCGCCGACGGGATGACCTGCGCCGCGAACGCCTCGTTGATCTCGACCAGGTCGATCTGGTCGATGGTCATCCCGGCGCGCGCCAGGGCCTGGCGGCTGGCCCCGATCGGGCCGAGGCCCATGATCTCGGGGTCGACCGCGGTCACGCCGGACGCCACGATGCGAGCCTTCGGCGTGATGCCCAACGCCGCGGCGCGGGTGTCGCTCATCACGATCGTCGCCGCCGCGCCGTCGTTCAGGGGACAGGCATTCCCGGCCGTGACCGTCCCGTCGGGACGGAACACCGGCTTCAGCGAGCTGAGCTTCTCGAGGGTGGTGTCGGCGCGGGGGCCGTCGTCGGCCGAGACCAGGGTCCCGTCCGGGGTCGTCACCGGGGTGATCTCCCGCTCGAAGAACCCGTTCTTCTGGGCCTCCACCGCCCGCTGCTGGGACCGCAACGCGAACTCGTCCATCTCCTCGCGCGAGACGTGCTCCTGCTCGGCGACGTTCTCGGCCGTCTGGCCCATCGCGATGTACACGTCGGTGAGCCCGTCGTTCGGCTTCCACGAGCCCTCGCCGCCCTCGGTCCGCTTCGCGGTGCGGGCCTCGGCGTCGGCGAACAGCTCGTTGTGGGTGCCGGGCAGGCCGTCCGACATCCCCTTCGCGAACCGGCTCACGGTCTCGACCCCGCCGGCGACGAACACGTCACCCTCACCGGCCTTGATGGCATGGGCAGCCATCCGGATGGTCTGCAGCGACGACGAGCAGTACCGGTTCACCGTCGCGCCCGGGGCCGAGGAGAGCCCGGCGAGAATGCCGACGACGCGGGCCACGTTGTAGCCCGACTCGCCGGCCGGCTGGCCACAGCCCCACACGATGTCCTCGACCTCGGCCGGGTCGAGGCCCGGAACCTGGCCGAGGACCGCCCGCACCACCCCCGCCGAGAGGTCATCGGGGCGACAGTCGACCAGGGACCCCTTGTTGGCTCGTCCGATCGGGGTCCGGGACGCGGCGACGATCACGGCTTCGGGCATGGCGAGGTCTCCTCAGCGCCTGGGATGCTTCCCGCCTGTCTACCTCCGCTCCCGTCCGGGAGCGAACGACAGGCACGCCCGCAGGCCCGGATCGGCGGCCCGGGGCACGAAACACCAGAGAGGACCGCTCGTGGTCGACCAGACCAGATACCAGCCGATCGAGAACTACGGGGTCATCGGCGACCTGCACACCGTCGCCCTCGTCGGCATGAACGGCTCCATCGACTTCTGCTCGTTCCCGAAGTTCGACTCGCCGACGATCTTCGCCGCGCTGCTCGACCACGACCACGGCGGCCGCTTCTCGATCCACCCCACCATCGACGACGTCTCCTACAAGCAGCTGTACCTGCCCGACACCAACGTGCTCATCAGCCGGTTCCTGTCCGACGACGGAGTGTCCGAGGTGTCGGACTTCATGCCCGTCGGAATGTTCCCCCACGACCATCCCCGGGTCCTGGTCCGGCGGGTCAAATGCGTCCGGGGCGTGGTCCGCTTCAACCTGGTCTTCGATCCCCGCTTCGACTACGCCCGCGCCGAGCACCGCGTCGACACCCGCGACGGCGAGGTGATCTTCTCCTCCACCGGACCCGACGGCACCGCGGTGCGGCTCCGCACCCCCGTCCCCGTCACCGTCGGGCGCGACGGCGCCGCCCGGGCCACCTTCGAGCTCCGGGCGGGGGAGAAGGCCGCCTTCGTCATGGAGGAGGTCGCCGACCACCTGTCCAGCCCGTCGGCGGCGCCGAACTACGTCTCCGACATCTTCAAGGACACCGTCAACTTCTGGCGCACCTGGATCGGCCGATCCCAGTACGCGGGCCGCTGGCGCGAGACCGTCAACCGCTCCGCGCTGGTCCTGAAGCTGCTCGTCGACCAGACCCACGGGTCCCTGATCGCGGCGCCGACGTTCGGGCTGCCCGAGGAGATCGGCGGCGAACGCAACTGGGACTACCGCTACACCTGGATCCGCGACGCCTCGTTCACCGTCTTCGCGTTGGTCCGGCTCGGCTACAGCGAGGAGGCGGGGGCGTTCATGCGATGGATCCACGACCGCTGCATGGACCTCAACCCCGACGGGTCGCTGCAGGTCATGTACGGCCACGACGGGACCAAGATCCTCACCGAGCAGACCCTCCCGCACCTCGAGGGATACCGAGGTTCGTCACCGGTCCGGATCGGCAACGGCGCCTACAACCAGCTCCAGCTCGACATCTACGGCGAGCTCATGGACGCCGTCTACCTGTACAACAAGTACGGGCAGCCGATCCCGTACGAGCTGTGGGCGAACCTGGTCCGCCTCGTCGACTGGGTGTGCGACCACTGGCAGGTCCCCGACGAGGGGGTCTGGGAGGTCCGCGGCGGACGCCAAGAGTTCCTCTACTCGCGGCTCATGTGCTGGGTCGCGCTCGACCGTGGCATCCGGCTCGCCGACCGCCGGTCGTTCCCGTACCCCTTCGAGAAGTGGCGCAGCATCCGGGACGCCATCTACCACGACATGATGACCACCTTCTGGGACGAGAACCGCAGGACGTTCGTCCAGCACGAGGGCGTCGACACCGTCGACGCGTCCACCCTCCTCATGCCGATGGTGAAATTCGTGAGTCCCACCGACCCCCGCTTCCTCGACACCCTCGCCGCGATCGACGCCGACCTCGTCGACGACTCCCTCGTCTACCGGTACAAGATCGGACCAGCCGCCCAAGACGGGCTGACGGGCAACGAAGGCACGTTCAACATGTGCTCGTTCTGGTTCGCGGAGGCCGTCGCCCGATCCGGTGACGTCCAGCGAGGCCGGTTCTTCTTCGAGAAGATGCTCGGCTACGCCAACCACCTCGGGCTCTACGGCGAGGAGCTCGGGCCCCGCGGGGAGCACCTCGGCAACTTCCCCCAGGCCTTCACCCATCTCGGTCTCATCAGCGCCGCGTACTCCATCGACCGCAAGCTCTCCGACGCCGGCTGGACGGGCTGACGGCACGGACCCCCTCCCGGGGCCTACGATGCGCCCCGTTCAAGGGGGGACAACATGGCAGGACGTCGGTCGCTGATTGGCGCGCTGGGCCTGGTGCTCATCGCGGGGTCGCTCACCGGGATCGCCGGGTCCGCGGGGGCGGCGTCGAGTCCGAAGCACGGGGGCTCGATCACCTACGCGCTCGAGGCGGAGACGGGCGGCGGGTATTGCCTTCCCGGGCAGGCCCAGCTGGCGTCGTCGGGTATCGAGGTCGCCTCCGCGATCTACGACACCCTGGTGACGATCAACACCAAAGGCCAGTACGTCCCGTACCTGGCGAAGTCGGTGACGCCGAACGCGACCTTCGACTCGTGGACCATCCAGCTGCGACCCAACATCAAGTTCCACAACGGCGAGGCCCTCGACGCCAACGCGGTGAAGCTCAACCTCGACACCTACCGGGGC
>DAIMHT010000079.1:0-1809 GCA_036723155.1 Actinomycetota bacterium | reverse complement strand
CTCCCGTACCTCGACAAGATCACGTTCGTCCCCTCGATGGAGGCGGCGCAGCAGCTCAACGGCCTGCAGGCCGGCGACTACGACATCATCCAGACGTCCGCGGCCAACAACATCTTCCAGCTCCGGCAACGCAAGGCGAGCGGCCAGATCAACGAGATCGACACCGACAACGGCACCGACGTCGGCTACGCGCTGCTCAACGTCTCGAAGCCGCCGTTCGACGACATGAACGCCCGCCTCGCGGCGGCGTACGCCGGCGACGCGAACCAGCTGAACCAGATCCGCAACCACGGGCTGGAGACCCTCGCGACCGGACCGTTCGCGCCCGGCACGCCCTACTACCTCACGCCCGCCCAGGCGGGGCTGCCCGTCCACAACGTGGCGAAGGCCAAGCAGTACGCCAAGCTGTACTCCCAAGCGCACGGAGGCCAGGCGCTCACCTTCACCTACCTGACCGGCGCCGACCCGGAGCTGCTCGCGCTCGCGGAGCTCACCAAGGAGCAGGACGCCAAGGCCGGCATCAACGTCAACATCCAGCAGGTCGACCAAGCGACGATGATCAGCATCGCGCTGGCCGGCAACTTCCAGTTCGAGGCCTGGCGGAACCATCCGCAAGCGGACCCGGACACCCAGTACGTCTGGTGGTACACCGGCTCACCGGTCAACTTCGGCCGCATCAACGACCCCGTCATCAACCAGCTGCTCGACCAGGGCCGGGTCGAGACCAACCCGGCGAAGCGAGTCCAGATCTACAAGCAGCTCAACAAGGAGTTCGCGACGAAGCTCTGGAACCTCTGGGCCTTCTACACCAAGTGGTCCGTGGGTGCCCAGAAGAGCATCGGGGGCTTGAACGGCGCCCCGCTCCCCGACGGGCACGGACAGGCCTTCGCCCTGTTCGAAGGCGTCATCCCGACGGTCACGCTGTTCAAGAAGTAACCGAGCCGCGGAGCCGAGCCGCGTCCGTCACCCGGCGTCGGGGACGGACGCGACCAGCTCCTCGCTCACCGACCAGAGCCGCCGCGCCGCGTCATCGTCGGTCGCGACGCGAGACGGCCGCGCCTCGCGGCGGCGTGCGAAGTACTTCCCGGTGACGTCGGCGACCTCGGGGCTCGACGCCAGATAGACGGACGTGCGCGCCCCGCGCGCGGGGCTGACGGCGAAGGGGCGCGCGAGCGTCATGACGACGTCGCCGAGGAGCCCGCCGTCGCCGTCGCGACCCAGCCGGCTGGCCACGAACCCCGGGTGCAGGGAGTTCGCGGTCACGCCGCTTCCCGCCAGCCGCCGGGCGAGCTCCCGGGTGAAGTAGATGTTCGCCAGCTTCGAGCGGTTGTACGCGCCGATCGGGCTGTACCCCCGTTCGGCCTGCAGGTCGTCGAAGTCCAGGCCGTCACGCGCCGAGCGATGCGCCAGCGACGCCACGACGACGACCCGCGCCGGTGCGCCCGCCCGCAGCTGGTCGAGCAGCAGCGTGGTGAGCAGGAAGTGGCCGAGGTGGTTGACCCCGAACGTGGTCTCGAAGCCGTCCTCGGTGACGGTGTGGTCCAGCTGCACCAGCCCCGCGTTGTTCACCAGCACATCCAGCGGCCCGAGCGGTGGGGCGACGTCGCGGGCGAACCGGCGGATCGACGCGAAGCTCGCCAGGTTCAGGGGGGCGACCTCCACCGTCCCCGGGCCGCCCCGGGCCCGGATCCGGTCCGCGGCGTTCGCCCCTTTGGCCTCGTCCCGGGCGGTCAGCACCACCCTGGCGCCCTGGTCGACCAGGCCGGCCACGGTCTCGAGGCCGACGCCGGCGTTGCCGCCCGTGACCAC
>DAIMHT010000078.1:0-6761 GCA_036723155.1 Actinomycetota bacterium | reverse complement strand
GGTGCTCCGGTAGGCTCGCCCGCGATGGCGTCGGCGACACCCGCGATCGAGGTCGCCGAGCTCAAGAAGCAGTACGGCGACGTGCGCGCTGTCGACGGACTGACGCTCACCGTCGCCGCGGGTGAGGTGTTCGGGCTCCTCGGGCCGAACGGCGCCGGCAAGACCACGACCGTCGAGATCCTCGAGGGCTACCGCCGTCCCGACCACGGCGAGGTCCGTGTGCTGGGCCTCGACCCGATCCGAGACGGACGGACGCTGCGGCCCCGCATCGGCGTCATGCTCCAAGAAGGGGGCCTGTACCCGGGGGCTCGACCCCTCGAGGTGCTGCGGCTGTTCGCGGCGTTCTACGACGATCCGGCCGACCCCGAGTCGCTGCTGGAGCTGGTCGGCCTCACGGACACGCACGGCAGCCTGGTGCGTCGCCTCTCGGGCGGACAGCAGCAGCGGCTCTCGCTCGCGCTCGCGCTCATCGGCCGGCCGTCGCTCGTGTTCCTCGACGAGCCCACCGCCGGGATGGATCCGCATGCTCGCGCCACCACCTGGGAGCTCATCCGGACGCTGCGCGCCGACGGGGTCACCGTGGTGCTCACGACCCACGCCATGGACGAAGCGGAGCAGCTCTGCGACCGAGTCGGCATCATCGACGGTGGTCGCCTGGTCACCTGCGGCACCCCCGCGGAGCTGACGCTCCACGCCGCCGGTGACGAGACCCGGTTCTCGGCTCCACCGGGCCTCGACCGGCCGTCGCTCGCGGCGGCGCTCGGTGTCGATGTCCAGATCCTGGTCGAGGAACGGCCGGGGGAGTACGTGTTGGCGGCGGAGGCGACGCCGGCGGTGATCGCCGAGCTCGCGATCTGGCTGCGCGACCGGGACCTACGACTGGCCGAGCTGCGCGCCGGTCGCCGCACGCTCGAGGAGGTGTTCCTGCTGGTGACCCGCGGTGGCCCCCAATGAGGCGATCGCTGCGGGCCGTCCTCGCGCAGTCGCGCCTCGAGCTGGCGCTGACGCTCCGGCGGGGCGAGAGCCTGGTGGTGTCGCTGGCGATCCCGGTCGGGATCCTGGTCTTCTTCACCAAGGTCGAGGTCGTGAAGACGGACTTGCGGGACCCGGTGCAGTTCCTCGTTCCCGGGGTCCTCGCGCTGGCGGTGATGTCGAGCGCCATGGTCAGCCTCGGCATCGCGACCGGCTACGAGCGGCGGTACGGGGTCCTGAAGCGTCTGGGGTCGACTCCGCTGTCGCGCGCGGGCCTCCTGACCGCCAAGACCGTCAACGTGCTCGCGCTTGAGGTGCTCCAGGCCGTGGTGCTGTTGGGGGTCGGCGCCGCGCTCGGTTGGCACGCCGAGGGCAGCGTCGCCGCCGCCGTCGGTCTCCTGCTCCTCGGAACCGTCGCGTTCGCGGGGATCGGCCTGTTCTTCGCCGGGATCCTCCGCGCCGAAGCGAACCTCGCGGTCGCGAACGCGCTGTTCCTCCTCTTGCTCTTCATCGGCGGGATGGCGTACCCGCTCGCCAAGCTGCCGAGCGCGTTGGCGACCGTGGCGCGAGGGCTGCCGGCGGCGGCGCTGTCGGACACGGTCCGCCAAGCGTTGTCGACCAGCTCGGTCTCGTTGGGAGCGCTCGCGGTGCTGGTGGGTTGGGCGATCGGTGCCCCCCTGCTCGCGGCGCGGACCTTCCGCTGGGAGGAGTGACGGTCAGCCGAGGATTCCCCGCAGGTCGCCTTCGAGCTCGTGCTGCGAGGTCAACCCGAACAGTCGGCTGGCGATCGTCCCGTCCCGACGGATGAAGAAGGTCTGGGGGAGCGCGCGCACGCCGTAGGCGCCGCTGACCGAGTTGTCGCCGTCGAACGCCAACGTCCAGCGGGCGTGCTCCTGCTTGGCGAAGTGCCGGGCGTCGGACGCGATGTCCTGGGACGCGATTCCTACAATCACGAGGCCTTGGGCCTGGTGCTCGCGTTGAGCCGCGGCGAGCAGCGGAAACTCGTGGCGGCACTGATCGCACCAGGACGCCCAGAAGTTGAGCAGCACCGGATGCCCGACGAGCTGCGCGAGCGACACCGGACGTCCGTCCAGGGTCTGGAGCGCGAACGCGGGCGCAGCGGTGCCGCCGACCGGGGCGCCCGGTGTCGTCACCGCTGACGGGGCCGTGGAGGTGGTGTTCCCCGCGGCGCCGCTCCGAGGGGACGACGAGCTCGAGGTCACCGCCCACGCGGTGAGCCCTACGACCGCGGCGACGACCACCGCGGCCGCGACCACCAGCGGACCGCGGCGGGCCCGGCGTTGCTCAGCGGGCCCGGATGAGGGTGTCGAGGGCAACGGCCGCGAAGAGGAGCGCGAGGTAGGTGTTCGAGAGGCTGAAGAACGCGATCGCCCGCTGCGCCGACGGGGCGCGGCGCAGCCGGAACGCCTGGGCGATGAGGACCACGCCGAGCAGCCCTGCCGCGACCCAGTAGAGGGCGCCCATGGTCGTGACCAGCGGCAACGCCAGGGTGAGGACGGAGACGATCACCGCGTAGGCGAGGATCTGGGTCGCGGCGACGTCCGGGCCGCGAACCACGGGCAGCATCGGGAACCCCGCCGCGGCGTAGTCCTCCCGGTAGCGGAGCGCGAGGGCCCAGAAATGGGCCGGTGTCCAGCAGAACACCACCCCGAACAGGACCCACGCCGGCGCAGCCACGCTGCCCGTCACCGCGGCCCATCCGACGAGGACCGGGACGGCCCCCGCGGCGCCGCCGATCACGATGTTCTGCACCGTGCGGGGCTTGAGCCAGATCGTGTACACGAACACGTAGAAGACCGTCGCGGCGATAGCCAGACTGGCGGCGAGCAGGTTGGCGGACGCCCAGAGGATGGCGAACGCGGCGACTTCGAGCACCAATCCGAACACCAACGCCCGCGACGGGTCGATCGTCCCCGCGGGGAGGGGCCGGTGGCGGGTGCGCCGCATCAGCTGGTCGCGGTCACGCTCGATCCAGCAGTTGATCGTGTTCGCCCCACCGGCCGCGAGCCCACCGCCGACGAGGACAGCCGCGACCAACCACAGGGAAGGAACGCCCCGGGCGGCCAGGACCATCGCCGGAACCGTCGTGACGAGCAGCAGCTCGATGACACGCGGCTTCGTCAACGCCACGTACGTTGCGGTGACCCGGCGCGTCCGTTTCGTCCATGCTTCCGCGACGGTGACGGGACCACTCGGGGCGACGAAGTCGGACACGCTGCTCCAGGTTGGGGGCTGGCGGCATGGTATCCGAGGCCCCGCGGGGGCCACGAAGCCGGCAGCGGTAGCCTCGCCAACCATGGTGGACGACGCCGAGCAGACCGATGTCAAGCAGTCGATCCGCATGACGGCGGACCGGCTGCTGGCGTCGCTCTCGGACGAGGCCGCGGAACGCAAGTCCCGCGCCGGGATCGTGATCCCCGCGACCGCGAACGTCGACCGTCGCCTGGTGTGGGCCGAGGTGATCGCCGTCGGCCCGACGGTTCGCAACGTCGAGGAAGGCGACCGGGTCCTCTTCGCGCCCGACGCCGGCTACGAGGTCGAGATCCGCGGCGACGAGTACTTGATCCTGCGCGAACGCGACGTCCACGCGGTCGCGTCCACCGGCCGTGAAGGCCAGTCCGGCCTCTACCTGTAAGCCCGAGAGCGCGCTAGCGGCGCCGGGCCAGGAGCTTGACCTCGGCCGGATGCACGACCGGGGCGGCCCGGGCCCGCCGGCGACGGTCGAGGTACTCGACGACCTGCCGGTACAGCTTCGCGCCCAGCATCTTGCGCAGCTCCACCCCCAGGCTGCGATAGACGGGCTCTTTGCCGGTGAACGCCTCGGGGGCCTCGGTGCACCACCAGGCGAAGTCGTCGCCGCCCTCACCCCAGCCGATCCGGGCGAACTCGGTCAGCGTGGAGATCACCGTCCCGTCCTCTTGCTCCTCATCGACGCGGCGCAGCGGCAGCTGCCAGCACACCTCGGGTTTCACGTCGCTGTGGTGGATTCCGTGACGCATCGCGTGGAGGTGCAGCGCGCAGCCGGCACCACCAGGGAAGTCAGGCCGGTTCAAGAAGATGCACGCGTCGTCGACGAGACGGGTGCGCCACTCTTGTTTGCCGTCCTCGTCCTTCCCTGACTTGGCGTAGATGCCCTTCTTGCGACCCTGGTCGCGGAACTGCCACTCGTCGGCGGCGAGCTCCTTCGCGGCGCGCACGATGTGGTCGCGGTCCTTGCGATCCGAGAAGTGCGCACCGTACGAGCAGCAGCCCTGGACCAGCTCCGGGGCGCGCTCGGTCAGGACCCCCTGGCAACCGCACCCAAAGATGCACTGCCAGGACGACAGCAGGAACGTGACATCGACCTGCCAGCGACGATCTTCTTCGTCCGGGTCATCGAAGCTGACCCATTCCCGATTGGGACCCCGCATCCGTCCTCCTGGTACGCGAACGCTGAGCGTATCGACACCGTCGGTAGGCTTCGCGCATCGACGACGGTGCGCTCCTCGCTGACCTTCGGATCGCTCTGGGTGCCAAGCGGGTCCGAGCCGAACCGCTCGAGCTCGCCCTCTACGGCCGTGATGCCGGCGTCGCCACCGGGGAAGCCGCGGCGGTGTGCTTCCCGGAGAACGCCGACCAGGTCGCGGCCGCGGTCGCCGTCGCGGCCCGCCACGACCGGCCCTTCGTGGCTCGGGGGAGCGGCACCGGGCTCGCCGGTGGGGCCACCCCCGTGGGCTGCCCGGTCGTCATCGTGACCACCCACCTCAACCGGATCCTCGACGTCGACGCCACCTCCCGCGTGGCCTGGGTGGAACCCGGGGTCCTGAACCTCGACCTGACCCGCGCCGTGGCCTCCCTCGGTGTCCACTACGCCCCCGACCCCTCGTCACAAGCCGCGTGCACCATCGGCGGCAACATGGCGACGAACGCCGGCGGGCCGCATTGCCTGGCCTACGGGGTCACCGCGGCCCACGTGGTCGCCATCGACGTCGTCCTCGCCGACGGCTCGCTGGCCCGCCTCGGCGGGGCCGAGCCCGATCAGCCCGGCTACGACCTGCGGGGCTGCTTCGTCGGCAGCGAAGGAACCATGGGGATCGCGACGCGCGTCGCGGTCCGGCTGACTCCCAACCCGCCGACGATCCGGACCTTGCTCCTCGACTTCGTCACGATCGAAGACGCGGGCGCGACCGTGAGCGGCATCATCGCCGCCGGGATCGTGCCCGCCGCGCTCGAGATGATGGACGCCGAGATCACCCGCGCCGTCGAGGACTTCGTCGGCGCCGGCTACCCCCGCGACGCCGCCGCGGTCCTCCTCGTCGAGCTCGACGGACTCGAGGCCGGGGTCGCGGCCCAGGTCGAAGCGGTCCGGGCCGTCGGTCACGCCCACGGTGCCCGCTCGGTGCGGGTTGCCGCCGACGAAGCCGAACGGGCCCTGCTGTGGAAGGGCCGCAAGTCGGCCTTCGGCGCGATCGCCCGCATCGCACCCGACTACTACCTGCACGACGCCGTCGTGCCCCGAACCCGGCTCGTCGAGGTCCTCCAGCAGGTCTACGCCATCGCCGCCGAGCACCGCCTGACCATGATGAACGTCTTCCATGCGGGCGACGGCAACCTGCACCCCCTGATCGTCTTCGACGCCCGCGAACCCGGGATCTGGGACCGGGTCACGAAGGCCGGCGACGCGATTCTCCGGGCCTGCGTCGACGCCGGCGGTGTCCTCTCGGGAGAGCACGGCATCGGGCTCGAGAAGCGCGACGCCATGCCGATGGTGTTCGGACCCGATGACCTCGACGCGCAAGCCCGGCTCCGCGACGCCTTCGACCCGTCCGGGCGCGCGAACCCCGACAAGGTCCTCCCGCGCGGCAGCCGCTGCGGCGAGCTGATGCGGATCCCGGAGGGCGCATGGATCTGACCGGCCGGCGCTCCGAAGCGGACGTCCAAGCCATCGTCGCCGACGCCGACACCGTCGACCCGGTCGGTGGGGGCACCCACCGCGAGGTCGGCAACCCAGTTGTCGCCGCGACACCCGTCGGCGCGCCGAGCGGGATCGTGACCTACGACCCCGCCGAGCTCACCGTGACCGTCTGGGCCGGGACTCCCCTCGGGGACCTCGACGCGGCCTTGGCCGCCGAGAACCAAGAGTGCGCCCTCGACGGGCGCGACGCGACCGGCACCGTCGGTGGTCTCATCTCGGTCGGCCTGTCCGGCTCTCGTCGCCTCCGCTACGGGCCGCTGCGCGACCGGGTCCTCGAGGTTCGCTTCGTGACCGGCGACGGCCGCGTCGTGCGCGGGGGCGGACCGACGGTCAAGAACGTCACCGGCTACGACCTGCCCCGGCTCCTGGTCGGCTCCTTCGGGACGCTCGGGGTGCTCACCCGCGTCATCCTGCGCTGTCAGCCCCGACCCCGCAGCGTCCGCTGGTTCGGGACCGACCTGGACCCCGCGACGGTCCGGGCCCGCTGCTTCCAGCCGTCCACGATCTTCTGGGACCCCGACGGGGGAAGCCGGGTCCTGCTCGAGGGCCACCCCGACGACGTCGACACCCAAGCGCGCGCCGCGTCACTGCACCCGACGGACCACGCGCCGGTGCTTCCCGACGGACCCCACCAGGGTCGGATCTCCGTCGCGCCCGACCGCATCACCGCCCTCGGTCGCGACCTGGCCACGATCGACGGTCTCGACTGGATCGCCGAATGGGGCGTCGGGACGGTCCACGTCGCGGCACCGACCGAGGCCGCCGTGCGCGCCGCCCGGGGCGCGGCCCACGCCGCGCAGGGCTGGCTGCTCCG
>DAIMHT010000077.1:0-6769 GCA_036723155.1 Actinomycetota bacterium | reverse complement strand
GCTTCCGCGGTCGCGTTGCTCGTGGTCGCCACCGGATGCGGTAGTGGGTCCGGGCAGTCCGTTGCGCCAAAGTGCGACAAGGCGCCCGCCGGCATCGGCCCTGATGCCAACGCGACCCTTCAGGACGCCGATACGGGCCGGACGGTGTGCCTAAAGCCTGGTGACGTGTTGACCGTGTTCCTGCACGCCCCGGTGGGCGAGGATCGGTGGAGCTCCGTCACGACCCGCGCCCGCGACGTGCTCGCGCCACGCAGCACCGGCGTGCTGACGCTCCCCCTCGGAGTGACCGGTGCCGTCTACCAGGCCCAGAACACGGGTACCGCGCAACTGGTTTCGACGCGTCCACCGTGCACGTCGCCGGGATCCACAGGATGCGACCCGAGCCACGTGTGGACCGCGCGCATCGTCGTGCGCTGAGCGCCCGTCGAGTCCCCGCCCTCGGTCGGCGCTGACCGCCGTACGCGCCGAACGGCTCGGTCCCGGGGCCGCACACGGGGGGCCCACTCCACGACCTCGACGATCGTTCTCCGACGGTTGGCTCTACCTTGGAGCCGAGCCCGATGGGTACCGCAGAGGGGCGCCCGCTCGCCTATGTACCCTGCCGCTTCATCCGCTGCTGAGGCCGGGCCGGGGTTCGGATGGCTCACGACACGGCTCTTCGATCAGGTTACAGGTACTCGACGTTCGCTCCTGGGGGGAGGCGGTGGCGCGCGTCGAGCGCGTACGCCGCGTGCTGCTGCACGAACGCGAAGTCGAAGGCCGAGTGGTCGGTCACGAGCACGACGGCGTCGGACCGAGTGACCTCGTCTTGGGTGAGCAGCACACGAACCAAGGGCGCATCGCCGAACGCCCCAAGCTCGTCGACGACGTGCGGGTCGACGGCCCGAACCTCGGCCCCGAGCTCGGCGAGCTTCGTGGCGATCTGCAACGCGGGCGACTCCCGGACGTCAGCCGTGTCGGGCTTGAAGGCAAGTCCGAGCAGCAGCACCCGCGCTCCCCGGAGCGGCGTTTCCCGCCTCGCCAGACCGGCCTCGAGTCGATGTACCACGTACTCCGGCATGCGGGCGTTGATCTCGTTCGCGAGTTCCACGAACTGGAACGGGGACCCCAGGCTGTCCTGAACCTTCCACGACAGGTACGTCGGGTCGACGGGGAGGCAGTGGCCCCCGACGCCGGGGCCAGGCGTGAAGCGCATGTAGCCGAACGGCTTGGTCGATGCGGCGTCGATCGCCTCCCAGACGTTGATGTCGAGCTCGGCGGCGAAGCGCGCCAACTCGTTGACGAGCGCGATGTTCACGTGCCGGAACGTGTTCTCGAGCAGCTTCGTGAGCTCGGCTTCCCTCGTCCCGCTGACCGCCACCGTGCGCTCCACGAGGGTGTCGTAGAAGGACTGCACGCGCCGGAGGGACGCTGGGTCGATGCCGCTCACGACCTTCGGCGTGGTGACGAGGGTCCAGGTGTGGTTCCCGGGGTCGATGCGCTCGGGGGAGTAGCCGAGAGCGAACTCGGTGCCGGCCTTCAGTCCCGACCCAGCTTCGAGGATCGGGGCGAGGAACTCCTCGGTCGTGCCGGGGTACGTGGTGCTCTCGAGCACGACACATCCCCCGGGTCGCAACCGGGAGCCGACCATGCTCCCGGCTTCTTCGATGAACGATAGATCGGGGACGCCTCCCCGCAGGGGGGTCTGCACGGTGATCACGGCGACGTCGAAACCGGCCAGCGAGTCCGGATCGCTCGCGGGCCGGTATCGTCCCGACTCGAGCGCCTGAGTCAGCTGCTCGGAAGGCACGTCCTCCACGTACGACCGGCCGGACGCGAGCAGGTCGATACGGGACGCGTCGACGTCGAACCCGACGACGTCGTAGCCGACCTCGACGGCGCGCGCCGCAAGGATCAGGCCCACGTAGCCCTGCCCGACGATCGCCACCCGCTCGCGCAGCTGGACCACCGAGGGATTGTGTCACGCCGCCCGACGTCCGCGGCGCGTCCAGCCGACCCGGCGGTACGGTCGCCCGACGATGATCGACGAACCGACGGACGAGCCCCGACCCCGCCCCCGGGTGCTCTGGCTCATCAAAGGCCTCGGACCCGGTGGTGCCGAACGTCTCCTGGTGGAGCAGGCCGCGATGAGCGACCGGGACGCGCTCGACTACGACGTCGCCTACCTGCTGCCCTGGAAGCGGCACCTCGAGCCCGAGCTCGAGGCGCTCGGCGTCGCGGTGCACTGCCTCGAGGCCCGGTCAGCGGCTGACCCCCGATGGCCAGTCCGCCTGCGCCGCCTCGTCCACGACCGCGACATCGACGTGGTCCATATCCACTCACCCGCCCTCGCGGGTTTGGCTCGACCGGTGCTGCGCACGCTCCGACGTCGACCCGCGATCGTGTACACGGAACACAACGGCTGGCCCAGCTATCGGCTCCCCACGCGGCTCGCGAACCGCGTCACGCTCGGCCTCGACGACGTGACGCTCGCCGTCTCGGATGCGGTCCGGGCCTCGATGGGACGACACGGCCGCGACGTCGAGGTCGTGGTGCACGGCATCGACGTCGACCGGGTGCGGGCTCACCTCGCTGACCGGGACACCGTGCGCGCCGAGCTCGGCGTCGGCACTCACGAGACGCTCGTCGTGACCGTGGCGAACCTGCGCGCGGGCAAGGGCTACCCGGACCTGCTGACCGCGGCCCAAGCGGTCATCGGCGACGGGCGGGCGTTGCGCTTCGCCGCCGCCGGCCAGGGCCCCCAGGAGGCGGAGCTCGAGGCGTTGCACGATCGCCTCGGGCTCGGCGACCGGTTCCGGCTGCTCGGGTACGTCCCCGACGCGGCGCGGCTCATCGCCGCCGCCGACCTCTTCGTCCTCGCGTCCGTGCACGAGGGGCTGCCGGTCGCGGTCATGGAGGCGCTGGCGCTCGGCGTGCCCGTGGTCGCGACCCGCGTCGGGGGACTGCCCGAGCTGATCGAACCCGGCGAGAGCGGCCTGCTCGTCGAGCCCGGCGACCCCGACGCGCTCGCCGGAGCGATCCGCGCTGCGGTCGAACCGGCGACGCGGGCGCGCCTCGCCGCCGGGGCCCGCCGACGCGGCGCCACGGTCGACGCGGGGCCTGCCGTCCAGCGCCTCGACCGCCTCTACCTCGACCTCGCCCGGTCGCGTGCCCGACCGTCCTGAGCGGTGTCATTCCCGGGGGTGCGGTGGGCGCCGACCGCGAGCACGCGCACCGGCCAGACGGAGCACAACGATTCCCCCGGCGTAGGCGACCACCGCGATCACCAGCGCCGACCGCGCCGCGTGCTCGAGCCCCGCGACCCGCGACGCGATCGCCACCACGGCGAGGTGGACGGCGAGGACCGCCGACGTCGGAGGTCGCGCCCACGCCAAGACCGGCGCCAGCGCGAGGACGCCGACGCACGCGAACCCGCCCACAACCGCGCCGGGACGAGCCCAGCCGTCGACGGCGACGGTCCAGGCCACCAGACCCCCGAGCGAGGCTGCGCCCGCCCGCCCCGGAACCGCCCGCGGGTCGGCGGAGCCCGGCGCAGCGCCGAGGGCGCCGCCAGCCAACGCCCGGGCGTGCTCGGTGTCCGGGGTGGTGCCAAAGACCCCGAACGCCGACACGGCCGCGAGCACGCCGGTCAGGCGCGGGTGGCGACGGTCGAGCTCGCAGACCAGCGGCGACAGCACGACCGTGACCCCGCCCCCGGCGACTCGCACCCAGGTCGGAATGACGTCGGCAGGGATCGCCGCGGCGAGGGCGATGGCACCCGGAGCGGCCGCGCCGAGCTGCCACGCCACGGCGCGTCCGGCCGTCAGCCACGCGCCCGCGGCCAGCAGCGCGAGCGCGCCGACGAGCGACGCTGACCCGCGGCCGGTCGCCACGAGGCCCGCGACCGTCGAGACGGTCGCCACCGACGCGGTGCCGACCTGGAGACGACGCCGCCGATCCGCCGCGACGAGCAACGTGCAGACGATCCCCACGCCCAGCGCGACCCAGAAGGCTCGATCGCGAATCAGAACCGCCATGAGGTCCTAGCATCCCTCACGTGCCGGATCCGGGTGAGACGGGCGCCCGCGCCCCGGTCGGAGCCCGGCGGGCGAAGGTCGCCCACCTCACCACCACCGACATCAGCCTGCGTTACCTCGTACTGGCGCAGTTGCAGGCCATCCGCGACGCGGGTGGCGAGGCGCTCGGGATCAGCGCTCCGGGACCCTTCGTCGATGACCTTGAACGCGAAGGCATCCGCCACGTCGCGCTGCCCTCGTCGACCCGAACGGTCAGTCCCGCGGACGACGTGCGCACCATGATCGAACTCTGGCGTGTCTTGCGCCGCGAGCGGCCTGACGTGCTGCACGTCCACAACCCGAAGCCGGGCCTGTACGGACGCGTCGTCGGCCGCGTCGCCCGAATTCCCATCATCGTGAACACCCTGCACGGGCTGTACGCGACCGAGCTCGATCGGTGGCCGAAGCGGCTCGCGGTGTACGCACTGGAGGCCCTGGCGGCGCGCTGCTCGGACGCGGAGCTGGTGCAGAACCCCGAGGACCTCGCGCTCCTGCGGCGCTGGCATATCTCTCCCGCCGCTCGGCTCCTCGGCAACGGCGTCGACCTCCGACGCTTCGACCCCGCCCGCTTCGACGCGGCCCACCGGCAGGCCACCCGCGCCGGTCTCGGGATCGCCCCGGACATGGTGGTCGTGGGAACGGTCGGACGGCTGGTCGCCGAGAAGGGCTACCCGGAGCTCTTCGAGGCCATCGCCGTTCTCGACCCGCGCCGCTACCGGCTGCTCGTGGTCGGCGGCGAAGACCCCTCCAAGGTCGACGCCCTCACCTCGGAGGCGGTCGCGGCAGCACGCGACCGTGGGGTGCGGGTCCTCGGCCACCGCGACGACGTCGACGCGCTCTACGCCGCGATGGACCTGTTCGTCCTCGCCTCCCACCGGGAGGGATACCCGCGCGCCGCGATGGAGGCGGCCGCCATGGGCCTTCCGCTCATCGCGACGGACGTGCGCGGCTGTCGGCAGGTCGTCGACCACGGGCGCAACGGGCTGCTCGTGCCCGTGCGCGACCCGAACGGGCTCGCCGAGGCGATCGACCGCATCGGCGGTGACACCGACCTGCGCACCAAGATGGGCACCGCGAGTCGCGCCATCGCCCTCGAGCGCTTTGACGAGCGGGCCGTGGTATGCCGCGTCCTCGATACGTACCGGCACCTCGCGGCGAGGAAAGGCCTGCCGCTCCGGTTCACCGAGCCCGCGTGACCCGCGCCGCCATCCTGCAGGTGGTCACGTCCACGGACCGTCGAGGCGCCGAGATTTTCGCCCTCGATCTCGAAGCGGCCCTCCGACGCCGGGGCACCATCGTGGACACGGTCGCGTTGACGCACGGCCGCGGCAATCTCGATGTACCGACGCTCGGCGACCGCCGGCTCGCGCCGACCACGCTCCGGGCGCTGCGCCGTGCCGCGCGCACGGTCTCGCTCGTCGTCGCCCACGGGTCCACGACATTGCCGGCCTGCGCTCTCGCGCTCGCGGGCAGCGGCGTGCCCTTCGTCTACCGCAACATCGGCGATCCCTCGTACTGGACCGCATCGGCCGCGCGCCGAGCCCGGGTGCGGATCCTGTTGCGGCGCGCCACGGCCGTCGTGGCCGTCGCGGCACCCGCGGCGACGCAGCTCACCGACCGCTTGCGCGTGCCGCCCGAGCGCGTGTCGGTCATCCCGACGGGGGTGCCCGCGGCTCGCTGCTCACCCGCGGATCCCGGACGTCGCCGCGGTGCGCGCGACGCCCTGGGGCTCCCACCCGATGGTGCCATCGCCGCGGTCGTCGGTGCGTTGAGTCCCGAGAAGGATGTTGCCCTGGCGATCGACGCGGTCGGGGCCTTGTCTGCCTGGGGGCTGGTCGTCGCCGGCGATGGGCCAGAACGCCCGGCCCTCGAAGCCCGTGCCGCAGCCGTCGCGTCGGGTCGGGTGCTCTTCACCGGGTCGCTCGCGGACCCCGGCCCCGCGTTCGAAGCCGCCGACGTCGTCGTGCTCACGAGCCGCACCGAGGGCCTGCCCGCCGTCCTCATCGAAGCGGGCCTGCGGGGCCTCCCCGTCGTGACAACCGACGTCGGCTTCGTACGCGACATCGTCGTGGACGGCCAGACCGGCGTGCTCGTCGGTCCCGGCGATCGCGACGGGCTCGTCGCGGCCTTGGCTGAGGCGCGCCAACGAGCCGACGCGCTCGGGCGGGCAGGACGTACGCATTGCCTGGCCCGGTTCGAACTCGAATCCGTCGCCGCGCGGTGGGACGCACTCCTGGAGCGCCTCGCTCCCCGAACCGCCCCCGCACCGTGAACGCGCCCCGGCGAGACCCCGTGGCCCCGGGAGCCTCAGGCCGGGCAGCATTCCCTCCGGCGAGGCTTCCCACGCTCAGTGGTCGAAGTCCGGTGGACTTGTGGCGGAGCGTGGCCTAACCTCTCTGTCACGGCCTGGCCGGTGCAAAGGGGCAGTTGCGCCAGCAGATCATTCAAGCCGGTGCCGGTGACACGTGTGGGGCAGGCATGTTGACGGAAGCACTCGACAGCAAACCGAGTGAGGACTCGAGCGACGACGTTGGGGCGAGGCTGGCGCGGGCCGCAGCTCGCGTACCTGTGGACCTCCCGCTCGCGGTCCTCGACATCGTGCTGGTCGCCGCGAGCTATGCGGCGGTCTTGGTCGCCCGCTTCGATGGGAGCGTGCCCGGCGTCTGGTGGGACCGCTTCGCCGTGTTCGTCCCGGCAGCGTGTGTCACGCACGT
>DAIMHT010000076.1:6580-6805 GCA_036723155.1 Actinomycetota bacterium | reverse complement strand
TCGATGGTGTGGAGCCCCCGGCGTTCGCCGGTGCCGATCTGCAGCACGCCTTCGGGCCCCGGCGCCGCCCCTTCGGGAACAACTGACCTCGCCCGCCGCCGGGCCCCCCGGCGGACGGTGGTCCCGCGTCGGCCTACGCGTCGCGGAGCCGCGCCGCGGCGTGTTCCGGCACGACGGGGTTGAACAGGGTGCCGCTGCCGAGCTCGGCCGCCGCGACGTGGCGGG
>DAIMHT010000076.1:0-6570 GCA_036723155.1 Actinomycetota bacterium | reverse complement strand
CCACCGACGCGGCCCGCCACGTGGGTGCGAGATGGACGTGGAGGTGGGCGTCGGGTCGGTCGGGCTGTTGGTGCACCCACAGCATGTAGGGAACGGGACGGTCGAAGAGGCGGTCGTAGGCCTCGAGGACGTCGACCAGCGCGTGGGCGAGCCCGGTCCGGCCCTCGTCGGAGAGCGCGGGGAGGCCGGGCGAGTGCTCGATCGGCGCCAGGAGCACGCCGTACGGCCAGCTGGAGGCGAACGGCACCCAACCGAGCCAGCCGTTGCCCTCCACGACGACGCGTGCCGCGTCGGACCGCTCCCGGGTGACTTCGGTGCAGATCACGCAGCCGTGCTCGGCTGACCGGGCCGCCTCTCGGGCCGGGACCGGAGGCACGAACGGGAACCCGTAGATCTGGCCGTGCGGATGGTCGATGGTCGCCCCCACCTCCCGGCCCCGGTTCTCGAGCACGAGGACATACGCCACGTCGGGACGGGCCAGCAGCGCGGCGGTGCGCTCGGCCCACAGGTCCACGACCCGTCGAACCCCGTCGACACCCAGCGACGCGAACGACGCGTCGTGCTCGGGGGTGTAGAGGACGATCTCGGCGGCACCGCGCGCGGGGGCCCGGTCGGCGCCCCCGCCGCCCTCCCCGGCCGGCCCGTCGGTGAGCGGCGGCCACCGGTTCGGGAACGCCCGCACCGTGTACGGCTCCGGGGCCTCGAGCCCGCCGACGCAGAACGGGCAGCTGTCGTCGGGAAGGTGCGGCCGATCCTGACGGCCGCCGACGATCGTCACCCACTCGCCGGTCAAGGCGTCGAAGCGCAGCTCGCCGTCGTCGGGACTCACCGGAACGCCGGGAGCACCTCGGCCGCGAACCGGTCGACCGCCTCGACATCGAACGGGGCGCGCAACGCGAGGTTCACCCATTCGGCGCCGGCGTCGCGATACTCGCCGACCCGGTCGACGATCTGGTCGGTGCTGCCGGTGAGGGCGCTCGGACGGATCCAGTCGGCCATGCCACCGAAGCGGGCCCGGAGCTCCTCGTCGCTCCACGCCAACGTCAGGTTCACGCTCTTCTCGATGGTGGCCGGGTCGCGACCTTCAGCGGCGCAGTGCCCCTCGAGGACCTCGACTTTGTGGCGGTACGCGTCCGGGGTGATGAACGGCACGTTCCAGCCGTCGGCGTGACGGGCCGCGAGGCGCAGCGTGACTCGCTCGCCGGCACCCCCGATCCAGATGGGGAGGCGGGCCTGGACCGGCTTCGGGTCGCACCGGGCATCGTCCAGGGTGAAGAACTCACCGTCGAAGGTGGCGGTGTCCTCGGTCAGGAGCAGCCGGACGCACTGCACGGCCTCGTCGAGCATCCGGAGCCGTGCCGGGACCGGGAGGAAGGGGATCCCGTACGCCGCGAACTCGCCTTGGTGCCAGCCGGCACCGAGGCCCAACGTGACCCGTCCGCCCGACAGGTGGTCGATCGTCGCCATCGAGTTCGCGAGGACGGCCGGATGCCGGTAGGCGACGCAGTACACGAGGCTGCCGCAGCGCACCCGACGGGTCTCGAGCGCGAGCGCGGTGTGCGACGCGATCGCCTCGTGGCACACCGACCCTGACGTGGTGCCCTCGGCGGTCAGGGTCGCGTCGGCGGAGTAGAAGTGATCCCAGATCGAGATCCACTCGAAGCCTTGCTGCTCGAGGTGACGCCACAGCGATCGCAGCTCGTCGGTGGTGGCGTTCTGCAGACCGGTATGGACCCCGAAGCGCACCGAGGCACCATATCCAGGGCCGATACCGTGATGCCGTGCTCCAGGTCGAGACCATCCCGCGCTTGCGCCGCCCGATCCTCGTGCTCGCCATCGTCGGCTGGGTCGACGCCGGCGCTGCCGGCGCGTCGGCCGCCGCGGTGCTGAGCTCGCAGCTCGACGGGGCACGCGTGTTCGCCCGGTATCCCCTCGACGACCTCGTCGACCTGCAACAGACCCGACCGACGGTCCGGCTCGTCGACGGTCAAACCCGGGAGATCTCCTGGCCGACGATCGAGTTCACCGCCGGCCGGGCCGAACGCGACGTGGTGTGCTGCACCGGGCCGGAACCGTCGTTGCGGTGGCCGTCGTTCGCCGCAGAGCTGGTCTCGCTGGCGAAGCAGCTCGGCGTCGAACGCGCCGTCGGGTTGGGGGGCATGCCCGCGGTCGTGTCCCACCGCCGGCCGGTGCCGGTCCTCGCGACCGCCACCGACGCCCGCGCCGCGAAGGAGGCGGGCGCGATCCGCGCCGACTACCACGGCGCGACCGGCCTGCAGACCGTGCTCCAGTGCGCGCTCGGTGACGCCGGCATCCCGTCGCTCGGGCTGTGGGCCCAGGTGCCGCACTACGTGTCGGCGACCCCGTCCCCACCGGCGATGCGCGCGCTGCTGACCCGGCTGGGGGAGCTCACCGGCGTCGCCATCGACGTCCAGCCGCTCGAGGACCAAGCCGACGAGTACGCGGCCCGGGTGGAAGAGGGACTCGCCGAGCGACCCGACGTGGCCGAGCTCGTCGACGCCATCGAGGAGCAATCGAGCGGCGACGGCGGCGAGGTCTCCGCCGACGATCTCGCCGACGAGATCGAACGGTTCCTCCGCGAGCAATAACCGGGGCGCGGTCAGGCCTGACCCCGGCTTCCCGGCACCCGTCCACCCCGTCGGCCAGGCCCGGTGAGCGCGGCGGGCGCGCCCCGGGGTAGAACGGCGGCCATGAGCGTCGTGCGCATCAATGCCATCACCGTCCCGGGAGCCCGAGCCGAGGAGCTGGAACGGCGCTTCGCGGCCCGTGCCGGCGAGGTCTCGAAAGCCGAAGGATTCGAGGCGTTCGAGTTGCTCCGTCCGAGCGACGACCGTGACGTCTTCCTCGTCTACACCCGGTGGCGGACCCAAGCCGACTTCGAGCGGTGGGCGAACAGCCCTGCGTTTCAGCACGGGCACCGCGCGCACGCCACGGACGGGCCGGTCAGCAGCGAGAGCGCGCTGTGGTCGTTCGACGTGGTCCAGCACGAAGAGGCCGGGTAGCGCAGCGCCCGGCGCGAGGACCGTCGTGCACGCCCTCTTCGACTTTCACAAGACCTGGGGTTACGTCGCCATCGTCGCCAACGGGCTCGCGGGGGTCGCCGCGCTCAGTGCCTGGCGGGTCCCGCGCCTGCGGGGCCGGTGGCTGTGGATCTCGATCATCGTCGCCGAGGCCGCGATCCTCCTCCAGGTGGTCGTGGGCGCGATCCTGCAGTCGAGCAAGCAGTACAAGGCGCCGACCTTCCACGTCTTCTACGGCGTCCTCGCCTTCCTCACCGTCGGGTTGGCGTACCAGTACCGACTCCAGATGCGCGGCCGCCGCGAGCTGCTCTACGGGCTCGTCGGGCTCTTCATCATGGGGCTAGGCATCCGGGCTGTGCTCCAGGTCACCGGATGAGAATCCGGGTCCTGTTGCTATTCGGCGGCCGCTCGGCCGAGCACGACGTGTCGCGGGTCAGCGCCGCCGCGGTCGCCGCTGCGCTCGACCCCGCCCGCTACGAGGTCGTCCCGGTCGCCATCACCACCGAAGGCCAGTGGCTCCTCGCCGGCGAAGCGCGCGCCGCGCTCGAGGGGACCCGCGACGCGCTGCCGAGCGAGTTCCGCGTCGAGGGCCAGCCCGTGGTCGAGGTCCCGGACCCGTCCCAGCCCGCGTTGGTCGCGCTCGACGCGACCGCGCCCGGGGCGCCGGGCCCCACCGACGTGGATGTGGTCCTGCCCCTCCTGCACGGCCCGTACGGGGAGGACGGCACCGTGCAAGGCCTCTTCGAGCTCGCGGGGCTGCCGTACGTGGGCGCGGGTGTGATCGGCTCCGCGCTGGCGATGGACAAGGTCGCCATGAAGCAGGCGTTCGCCGCCGCGGGCCTGCCCGTCGCCCGCTGGCTGGCCTATCGGGACGGCCACCCGGCCGGCGAGTTCGCGGACCAGGCCGAGGCGGAGCTGGGCCTGCCCTGCTTCGTCAAGCCCGCCAACATGGGGTCCTCAGTCGGGGTGTCGAAGGCCACCGACCGGCCCGCGCTCGACGCCGCGATCCAACGGGCCCTGGACTTCGACGAGTGGGTGATCGCCGAGGAGGCGATCACCGGACGCGAGATCGAGGTGGGGATCCTCGGCGACGACCCCGCCGAGGCGTCCGTCCCGGGGGAGATCGTCCCCGGCGACGAGTTCTACACCTACACCGACAAGTACGACGACGACGCGGTGCAGCTCCTGACGCCGGCGCCGCTCACCGCCGAGCAAGCCGACGAGGTGCGGGGCCTCGCGGTCCGGGCCTTCGAGGCCTGCCGGGGCGAGAGCATGGCCCGGGTGGACTTCTTCTTAAACGACGACCGGGGGTTCCTCGTCAACGAGGTGAACACCATCCCCGGATTCACGCCGGTGTCGATGTACCCGAGGCTGTGGGCGGAAAGCGGCGTCCCGTACCCTCGGCTCATCGACCGGCTCATCGGCCTCGCCCTCGACCGCCATCAGCGCCGGAGCCGCCGAGCCGGACGCCAGCGGGACGCCCTCGGCGGCCCGGGAACCTAGAGGTTGACGACGGGACAGGTGAAGGTGCGGGTGATGCCTTCCACGGCCTGGATCTGGGAGACGACCATGCGGCCGAGGTCGTCGAGGCTCGGGGCTTCCGTGCGCACGATGACGTCGTACGGGCCGGTGACGTCGTCGGCGGCGACCACGCCGTCGATGGTCCGAACGGCGTCGGCGACCTTGACGGCTTTGCCGACCTCGGTCTGGATGAGCACGTAGGCGCTGATCGCCATGTCGACTCCCCTCGTCGTGGTGCGCGGATCGTAGCGGTGGACCGCCCGCCCGTCTTCGCCGACCGGACCGACGCCGGGCGTCGCCTGGCTGACGCGCTCGGTGGCCGCCCCGAGGTCCCGGTCGTCGCCGGCATCCCCCGGGGCGGGGTCGCGGTCGCCGCCGAGGTCGCGGCGGCGTTGGGCGCGCCGCTCCGGGCGGTCGTCGCCCGCAAGGTCGGCGCGCCCGGCCATCCCGAGCTGGCGCTCGGCGCGGTGGGACCGGACGGCGTCGCGGTCCTCGACCGCGGCCTCGTCGCCCGGGTCGGGGCCACCGACCGGTTCGTCGACCACGCGGTCGAGGAGGCCCGGGCCCAGGTCGACGCGCGGCTCCGCTCCCTCCCCGGGGTGCTGCGCGCCGGCGACGCCGCCGGCCGCACCGTGATCGTCGTCGACGACGGCGTCGCGACGGGCGCCACCGCGGCGGCGGTCGGGCGGTGGCTGGCCACCACCGGCGCGACGCGGCGGGTCCTCGCCCTCCCCGTCGGGCCGGCCGACACCGTGGCGCGCCTCGGCGACGAGTACGACGAGGTGGTGACCCTGCTCCGGCCCCCCGCGATGGGGTTCTACGCCGTCGGACCCTGGTACCGCGACTTCCGCCAGGTCAGCGACGACGAGGTCGCGGCGCTCCTCGCGGGCTGAGTCAGCCGGCGTCGAGGCGGCGTTCGAGCGCCGCGAGCTCGTCGCGCAGCGCCGCGGGGAGCCGGTCCCCGAACCGGTCGAAATGCTCCCGGATGTTCGGCAGCTCGGCCCGCCAGGCGTCGACGTCGACGGCGAGCGCGTCGTCGACCTTCGCCGCGGCGTCGGGGGCGAGGCCGTCCAGGTTGAGGTCCTCGGCGCGGGGCACGGCACCGATCGGCGTGTCGAGCGCGCCGGCCTCACCGTCGAGGCGGCGGCAGATCCAGTCCAGCACGCGGGAGTTGTCCCCGTATCCGGGCCACAGGAACTGACCGTCCGCGTCCTTGCGGAACCAGTTCACGCCGTAGATGCGCGGCAGCTTCGCCTCGTCGGAGCGGCCCGGCATCGACAGCCAGTGCCCGAAGTAGTCACCCATGTGGTACCCGCAGAACGGCAGCATCGCCATCGGGTCGCGGCGCAGCTCCCCGAGGCCACCGAACGCGGCGGCCGTCTTCTCCGACCCCATCGTCGAGGCGATGAACACCCCGTGGGTCCAGTCCCGCGATTCGTAGACCAGCGGCACCGTGCTCGCCCGGCGGCCACCGAACAGGAACGCCGAGATCGGGACCCCCTGGACGTCGTCGTACTCGGGGGCGAGGACCGGGCACTCGTCGAGGGAGACACAGAACCGGGAGTTCGGGTGCGCCGCCGGGGTGTCGGACCCCGGGGCCCAGTCGTGGCGGTGCCAGTCGGTGAGATGCTCCGGGACCGGCCCGTCGATGCCCTCCCACCAGATGTCACCGTCGTCGGTGAGGGCGGTGTTGGTGAAGACCGTGTTGGCGTCCACGGTGCGCATCGCGTTGGGGTTGGTCGTGCGGTTGGTGCCCGGCGCGACGCCGAAGAACCCGTTCTCGGGGTTGATGGCGTACAAGCGCCCGTCGGCGCCGAACTTCATCCACGCGATGTCGTCACCGACGCACTCGGCCTTCCAGCCCGGGATGGTCGGAACCAGCATCGCCAGGTTCGTCTTGCCGCACGCCGAGGGGAACGCCGCCGCGATGTAATACACGACCCCCTTCGGGGCCGTGAGCTTGAGGATCAGCATGTGCTCGGCGAGCCAGCCCTCGTCGCGGGCGATC
>DAIMHT010000075.1:6521-6854 GCA_036723155.1 Actinomycetota bacterium | reverse complement strand
GTCCTGTTCCTCGGCGCCGTACCAGTTGACGCTGGCGAGCGTGACGTCCCGATTCTGGCCGTCGACGATCCGGCTCCCGCGGGTCCGGAGCGGGAGCGCGGGGAGCGGCAGCGGCGCCAGTTGGGGTGCGGCCCGTGTGGCGGCCGATGGCCCTGAGCCGGTGACGGCGGTCGTCGGAGCGCTGCCGGCGGTGGTGCAGGCCGGGGCGGGCCCCGACGGCTGGGCGAGGGCTGGGGACACCATGCCGGCGGCGAGCAGCAGCCCGCTCGTCGGGATCGCGGCCCACCGCCAGCCGGTCATCGATCGGATGCTACGCCGCCACCGGTCCCCGAC
>DAIMHT010000075.1:0-6511 GCA_036723155.1 Actinomycetota bacterium | reverse complement strand
CCCCGACCCGAGGACGCCCGGACGCGGTGCGTCAGCCGGTCGGCGGGGTGGGGAGCGGCCGCGGGTCGGCGCGCTGGATGGCGGCGATTACGTCGTCGCCGACGGGGAGGGGTGCGCAGCCGTGGTTGTGTTCGCAGATCAGGTCGAACTTGGATTGGGCCGCGAGATGGCAGCTGGCGCAGTTGCCGCCGAACCGGTTGACGACGGTGGTGGTGCCGCGGGTCACGATCGTGGTTCCTTACGGTGTCGTTCGCAGGAAGAAGAACTCCCAGTCGCGCGTCGCCGGGTTGAAGCCCTTGCGGCGCTTGACCATCGCCTCCTGGGGGACGAGCTGCACGATGGTGCCGACGGGGTACACGCCTCTCCCGGCTCGCGCGGCCCGCAGCGCGGCTTTGAGGTGACCGAGCCGGTTGTCGACGAAGAACCCGCGCACCATCGTCATGGCGTGGAGGTTGTGGAGGTCGCTCGGTTGCATGTTGAGGTCTTGGGCGGGCGCTGCGTGACGAGGATGCATGGCTTGTTGTCCGCTGTCGACACCGAACGCGGCCAGTAAGACGATCAGGCCGACACCGACCACGACGGTCGCGGCGGCGACACCGACGGTGTCGCGGACGCTGCGCGTCCCCATGATCTCTCCGATCGGATCTGTGTTTCCGCGCGCGGCGCGGCCCCGGCGGGCGACGCCGCCGGGCAGGGTATACGGGAGCCCCCGCCGGACGGATTGGCGCTCGACCCGAAGGGGGACGGAGCGGACCGCGGCGATTGGGCGCTCTGACGCCGACATTCCGGTGTTTCGGTGTCGTTCTCACTTCCGCTACTTGCGGGACGTCGGTCGCGTCCGGTAGCCCCCTAGTGCCGGTGGGGACCTCCCCGCGGGCTCCGCCATCGTCAAACGGGAGGCATCCGTGAACGATTCCACCTGGGAGCGTTACGGCCTCGCGGCCGGGATCGTGTTCGTGGTCCTGGTCGTCGTCGCTTCGCTCATCGGAGGTACGCCACCGAAGCCGACAGATTCGGGAGCGAAGATCGTCAGCTACTTCCACGACAATCAGGACGCGCTGAAGGTCGGTGCGTACCTCAATGGGCTCGGCGCGGTGGCGTTCCTCTGGTTCCTCGGGAGTCTCTGGACCCGCCTGCGGCGCGCCGAGACCGCCGGGAGCCGGCTGTCCGTGATCGCCCTCGTCGGCGGGATCGCGGGCCTGGTCTTCGCCACCATCGCCGGCGCGAGCGTCGCCTTCGTCGCGCTCTACCTCCAGGAGCTGGGACCGGGCGTCGCGCAGGTCTTCTACCTCTTCGCCACCGTGCTCTTGGCCGTCAGCGCGTTCGCGCTCGCGGTCTTCACGTCGGCGACCTCGGTCATGATCCTGCGGTACCCGATCGTGGAGCGGTTCCTCGGCTGGGTCGGCGAGGGAATCGCCGTCCTATGGCTCATCGCCGGCATCGGCGTCGCCGACAACGACACCGCGATCCACACCGTCGGCTTGGTCACGTTCTTGATCTGGGCCGGGTGGATCCTGATCCTCACCGTGCTGCTCTTGACCCGCGACGTGGCGGCGGTGGCGACCACGAAGCGCTAGCTCGACCGTCCCGAGGGGCCCACACCGCGGTTCGCGGTGCGGGCCCTTCCCGGTCGTCCGACGCGGCAGCCGGACCGGGCGCGGTGTTCTCACTGTTTCTATCGCCCGCGCACGTCGACCCGACGACGGGTGACGCCGGCTGATCGCACCGCGACGGCGCCTTGCTACGCCGCCGTGGCCCGTCGGGCGCGGAGCAGCGCGAGCCCGGTGGCGGGACCGCTGATCGGCTGGAACCGGTCGCTCTCGGCGGTGAGCTCGGCCACTTCGCTTTCGGTCAGGTCGAGGTCGGCCGCGGCGACGTTGCGCTCCAGCTGCTCGACCGAGCTGGCGCCGGGGATGGCGACGACGTTGGGCTTGGCGATGAGCCACGCCAGCGCGACCTGGGCGGGGGTGGCGTCGTGGGCTTTCGCGAGCCGGCGGATCGCCTCGATGACTGGCGTCGCGCGTTGGAGGTTCTCGGGGAGGCAGAGCGGGTTGTTGCGTCGCGCGGGGCCGGCTGGGGGGTGCTCGGCGTCGTAGCGGCCACCGAGGACACCTTGCTCGAGGGGGCTGTACGCGATGACGATCCGGTCATGCGTCACCGCGTAGGAAACGTTTCCGTGATCGGGCTTGCGCTGGAGCAGGCTGAAGTGCACCTGGTTCGACACCACCGGCTGGCCGAGCTCGTGCTCGGCGGCGGCCCACCGGTCGGGTGAGAAGTTGCTCACGCCGACGTGGTTGACGATGCCGGCGTCTTGGAGGCGGCGCATGCCCTGCATCGTCGAGCGGAGCGGGACGACGGGGTTCGGCCAGTGCACCTGGTACAGGTCGATGTGCTCGACCCCGAGGCGCAGCGCGGAGAGCCGGCCGTGCTCCTCGACCCGACCCGCGGTCGGCCACACCGGGAACACCTTCGTCGCGACGAACGCGTCGTCGCGCCGTCCTTCGAGGGCCCGGCCGACGATCGCCTCGGAGACACCCCGGGCGTAGATCTCGGCGGTGTCGACCAGGTTCACGCCGAGGTCGAGGGCCCGGTGGACGAGCTGCACCGCGGTGGTCTCGCCGTACGCCTTGCCGTAGCCCCAGTCCCGGGAGCCGAACTGCCAGCATCCGAGCCCGATCGCGGACAGGCGCAACCCGGCGGCTTCGACGTACTTCATGGCTCCTCCTGGGGGGCAGGGTTGAGCGGACAGCTCGCGTTCGGTGGTGGTTCGGACCTGTTCTATCCGGCCATCAGCTCGACGCGGACACCGTCGGGATCGGCGAGGAACACGATGTCGACCCCCGGGTTGGAGCGAGTCCCGTCCACGATGGTGGCCCCGTACCGGGTCAGGCGCTGCGCGGCGCCGTCGACGTCGTCGACGAGGAACGACAGGTGGGTCAGGCCCCGTTGGTTCCGCACCGTGGACGGCTCCCCGTGGGGCGGCGGGTCGCGGAACGCGAGGAGCTCGATCTTGAGGTCGCCGAGGGTGATGAACTGCGAGGTCAGCACGGCCGGCCCGTCGACCTCGAGGCTCCCGTCGAGGCCCTCGAGCTCGGCGCTGCTCAGCTCGAACGTCCCCGCGGGGGTGAACCCGAGGCCGTCGCAGTAGAAGCGCAACGACGCGTCGAGGTCGGACACGCAGAGTCCGAGATGGGAGGGTCGCGCCGCCGGGGTCGGGTCGACCATGGTTTTCTCCCGGGGGATGGGCGAGACGGTCGGGTCGGCAACCTAACCCAGGGGCGCACCCGCCGGGGCCGGTACCTCAGAGGGTGGCGTCGGTGTGCCAGCGGCGAAGATCGTTGGCGGGCTGATCGCCGATGACCACGGCTGACTTCGGCGGCCCGAAGAGGAACCCTTGCGCGAAGTCACAGCCCATCGTGCGCAGCTCCGCGAGCTGGGAGGGTGTCTCCAGGCCTTCGGCGATGGCCCCGATGCCGAGGGAGTGCGCGAGGCCGACGACGGCACCGACGATGGTGGTGTCCTCGGGTTCGCGGCCGAGGCCGTTGACGAACGTCCGGTCGACCTTGAGGGCTTCGACCGGGAACCGTTTGAGATACGCCAGCGACGAGTACCCGGTGCCGAAGTCGTCGACCGCGAGGTGGACGCCGAGCCCCCGGAGCTCCTGGAGCACGGTGATCGTCTGATCCGCGTCCTCCATGAGTGCGCCCTCGGTGAGCTCTAGCCAGACCGTGGCCGGGTCGATCGACGTGCTGCGAAGGATCTCGTCGAGCTCGCGGACCAGCGCCGGCTGGATGAGCTGGCGAGGCGCGAGGTTCACGCTGATGTGCAGCGGTTCGCCTCCGGTCTGGCGAGCCTGCCAGTACGTGGTCTGACGACACGCTTCGCGCAACGCCCAGAAGCCCATCGGGACGATGAGGCCGGTGTCCTCGGCTCGGGCGATGAACTCCTCGGGCTGGACGAGTCCGCGGGTGGGGTGCTGCCAGCGGAGCAGCGCCTCGAGGCCACTGACCTTCCCGGTGGTGAGGTCGACGATGGGCTGGTAGTGCACCTCGAACTCGTTGCGCTCGACGGCGCGGTGCAGGTCGGCGTCGATCTCGAGGGACGTGACCGCCCGCCGATGGGTCGCTTCGTCGAACAGCTCGATTCGGGCTCGGCCCTGATCCTTCGCCCGGTACATCGCCGCGTCGGCGTCGCGCAGGAGCTCGTCGGCGGAGTCGTTCGGGCCGCGCGACACCACCACGCCGAGGCTGGCGGTGACGAACAGCTCCCGCCGGTCGATGATCGTCGGCCGGGCGATGGCGTCGGCGATCCGCTCGGCGACCTCCAACGCCGCGGTCGTGTCTTCCACGTCGCCGCAGAGGATGACGAACTCGTCCCCGCCGAGGCGCGCCACGGTGTCCGACGGACGCACCGCGCCTCGGAGTCGGTCGGCGAGGACACCCAGCAGCTGGTCACCGGCAGCGTGACCGAGACTGTCGTTCACCAGCTTGAACCGGTCGAGATCGAGGAAGATCACCCCGACGTTCCTGCCGCGACGGCAGGCGTGTTCGAGGGCCCGCGTGGCCCGGTCCACGAACCGCGACCGGTTGGCGAGCCCCGTGAGCGGGTCGTGAATCGCGGCGTAGGTCAACCGCTCCGCGGTGGCCTTGTGCTGGCTGATGTCACGGAGGTTCGCGACGATCCCTTCGACCACCGGATCCTGGAGGAGGTTGGTCACGTTGGCCTCGAACCAGATCCACTCGCGGTCCCGGCGTCGGAGCCGAACCTCGATCCGGGCCGCGAGCCGACCGCCGCCCTGGATCGCCGCGAGCGAACTGCCAGCGCTCTCGACGTCGTCCGGATGCGCGAACGCCAACGCCGACGCCCCCACCGCGTCGCTGGCCTCGTACCCGAGGACTCGCTCGAACGCCGGGCTGACATAGCGAACGTTGCCGTCGGCGTTGACGACCATGATGATGTCCGCGGCGTTCTGCACCAGGGCCCGGAACTCCCGGTCGCGATAACGGACCTCCGACTGAGCCCGTTCCGTGTCCCGGGTCGCCCAGCCGAACAGGACCACGGTGAACATCGTCCCCAACGCCGCCAGCACCGCGAGGCCGTGAACGCGCGGCTCCGAGACCAAGGTCGGGGCGAGCCCGATGGCGATCGCCAGCTGACCGAGCCCGATGGCAATCAAGCTCCAGAACGCCGCCGGCAGCGCGGCGCGCGAACCGGACGCCCGGACGTTGTCGACGGCACCGAACACCAACCCGATCGCGAGGGTCGGCCCCCATCCGATCGCGTACATCACCGCGGCGATCACGTTCAGCTGTACCCCGACGCGCACGAACAGGCGCCAGCCGGAGCGAGCATCGGCCCACAGGGCGTACGAGAGCGCGGTGGCGAGCTGCGCCGCGATCAGGATGGCCAGCAGCCACCAGATCGAGACCGGCCCCACGAGCCCCAAGCGGCGCCCGACCCAGAGCGCCGGTGCCACGAGCACCACCGCGAGCTGGCTCGGACCCAAGAGCCGGGCCCGGAGGCGTGTCCAGAAACCGATGCCTCCCATCGTGAACCGATCGACCCCTTTGTCCGCTCCCTTGACCGATTCCCCGTCCCGGAACCAGTGGCGGTCTCACCCTGCCCGCATGGCGCCTCGCCGGCGAGCTACCGCCCGAAGACGAGCTGGAGGACCAGCAGGGAAGCGATGCCGCTGAAACAGAGGAGATGGTCACGCCAGATCGACCGGGCGAGGCCGGCCCGCCGGTCGGGGGGATCGGTCTCGGCCCCGAGTCGCACCGCCGCCGGGACGGTGTGCGCCGCAGCCAACCCGACCGGAGCGGCGACGAGCACGAGGGAGGCGACGCTCAGCCAGGTCGGGGCGTCGTCTTGCACCACCTGGAGCACGATGGCGACGATCGTCGCGATCATCGCCAGGCCGACCAGCCGGTTCATCGGCCGCGCCGTGGTCGTCACGCGCCGGTAGTAGGCGGCGATCGACGTCAGCACCTCCGCCGGGATGTCGGCTGCGGCGTGTCCCCGCACCTGGATGTCGAACATCAGGTCGAACCACAGCACCGCGAGGAGGAAACCGGCACCGGCCGCGACGAGTGGGGTCACAGCGGAGACGCGCCGAGCGAAACCGCCCCCGAGCGCGTGCCCTCACGGCGCCGCGTCGCGATCCGCGGCCGGGAACGCACGGACGGCGACCGGCTCAGAGTTCCGCGCAGGATCGAATGGCCGATTCCGCGGCCGCTTCGGTCGCCACGGTCATATCTTGCGCGAGCTGGGTCAGGACCGCGATGCGTCCGGGGTCCTCGCGGAGGTACCGCTCGAGCGCGTCCGGGTCCGCGGTGCCATCGGGTCGGGTCATCGCGAACACGGCGTCGTCGACGAGTCCTCCGCCGGCGAAGTCGCTGATGCTCCGGTGCGCCGACCACGGGCATCCCGCCGCCGCGCAGACGGCGGCGACCGCTGCGGTCTCCATGTCGACCGCGATCACGCCGTCGGCGGCCATCGCGGCGAGGGGGCC
>DAIMHT010000074.1:0-6911 GCA_036723155.1 Actinomycetota bacterium | reverse complement strand
GTCGGGCGTCAGTACCGCGCGGCGGCGGTTGCTCGTAGCCTGCCGGGATGGAGGCCCGCCGGTTCCCACGCGACGCGGTCGCGACCGCGCACTATCTCGCCTCGGCGTCGGGGCTGGCAGTCCTGGCCGGCGGCGGCAACGCGGTCGACGCCGCGGTCGCGGCCAACCTGACCCTCGGCGTCGTCACCCCGTACGCCTGCGGGTACGGCGGGGACCTGTTCGCGGTGGTCTGGGACGGGGCGCTCCACGGGTACCTCGGGTCCGGGCGGTCGCCGGCGGAGGCGACCCGCGACGACGTCGCGGCGCGCGCCGGCACCCCGCACATGCCGGTGTTCGGGGCCGACACCGTCACCGTCCCCGGGGGCGTCGCGGGCTGGTTCGATCTGCTCGCCCGGTGGGGGACCCGGGACTTCGGGAGCCTGGCCGAGGACGCGATCGCGTACGCGCGGGACGGCTTCGAGATCAGCGCCGGCGCGGCGCCGGTGTTCACCGAAGGCGCGCAGCTCTACCGGGCCGAGGATCCCAGCTTCGCGGCGTGGCGGCGCCTGTACGCCGACGTCGGCCCGGGCACCTGGCTGCGCCAGCCGTCGCTGGCCCGCACGTTGGAGCGGCTCGCCGCCGACGGCCCCGACGCGTATTACAAGGGCCCGATCGGTGACGCCATCGTGGCGACGCTCGCCGAGCACGGTAGCGCCATGCGCCGCGGTGACCTCGCGACCCACGCGGGGGAGTGGACCCCGCCGCTGCGAGCCCCGTACCGCGACGTCGAGGTCGTCGAGCTGCCACCCCCGACGCAGGGCGTCACCGCGCTCGAGGCGCTCCGCATCGTCGACGGGCTCCCGCGACGCGACACCCCGGTCGATCGGGAGCACGTGCGCATCGAGGCGCTCAAGCAGGCCCTCGCCGACCGGGACCGGTACGTCACCGACCCCGACCACATGCCCCGCGACGCCACCGAGCTCCTCGCCGAGCCGTGGATCGAATCTCGCCGGCGAGTCCTGCGCCTCGACCGGGCCGTCGACCCGGACCCCGGGGTCGCGCAGCCCGGCGGTACCACCTATCTGTGCGCCGCGGACCGGGACGGGCTGCTGGTCAGCCTCATCCAGTCGAACTTCATGTCGTTCGGGTCCGGCGTCCACGTCCCCGAGTGGGGCGTCAACCTCAACAACCGGGGGTTCTCGTTCTCGCTCGACCACGACCGGCCGAACGTGTTCGCGCCCGGGAAGCGGCCGATGCACACCCTGATCCCGGCGATGGCGTTCCGGGACGGGGCGCCGTGGCTGGTCTTCGGCAGCATGGGCGGCGACGCGCAAGCGGCCGTGCACGTCCAGCTCCTCTCCCATCTCGTCGATCGCCGCGCGGACCCGGCCGACGCGCTCGTCGCGCCCCGCTGGCGCGTCGACCCCGGCACGTGGCGGGTCCACGCCGAGCGGCGCTTCCCCGCCGAGCTCCTCGAGGGGCTCCGGGCCCGCGGCCACGACGTCGAGGTGACCCGGGCCTTCGAGACCAGCATGGGCCACGCGCACGTCATCCGCCTCGAGTCGCCGGGCTACGCGGCCGCGGCGGATCCGCGCTCCGAAGGAGCGGCGCTCGGACGTTGAGTCCCGGCGCGCTGGACCCCCGGTACGATTCACGCATGGGAACGGTCAAGTCGGTCGACGAGGTGCGCGACGCGTTGGCCGCGCACGACTACCTCGCCGACGACGGGCTCGCCACCGCGGTGTTCCTGGCGCTTCGCCTGGAGCGGCCGCTGCTGCTCGAAGGCGAGGCCGGGGTCGGCAAGACCGAGCTGGCCAAGGTCCTCGCCCGGTGGACCGGCGGTGAGCTCGTCCGGCTGCAGTGCTACGAGGGCATCGACGCCGCGCAAGCCGTGTACGAGTGGGACTACTCACGCCAGCTCCTCCATCTACGCGCCGCGGAGGCGAGCGGCGGTCCCATCTCGGAGGACGAGCTGTACTCCGAGCGGTTCCTGGTCCGCCGGCCGTTGCTGCGCGCCATCGCCTCCGAAGGCGCGCAGCCGCCGGTGCTGCTCGTCGACGAGGTCGACCGGGCCGACGACGAGTTCGAGGCGTTCCTCCTCGAGATCCTCGCCGACTACGCCATCACGATCCCCGAGCTCGGGACGTTCCACGCCGAGCGGCCCCCGATCGTCGTCGTCACCTCGAACCGGACCCGAGACGTCCACGACGCCCTCAAGCGGCGCTGCCTGTACCACTGGATCGACCATCCCGACTTCGAACGGGAGCTCGCGATCCTGCGCGTGCGGGCCCCCGACGTCGGCGACGCCCTCGCCCGTCAGGTCGCGGCTGCGGTCGCGGCGCTGCGCGACCTCGACCTGTACAAGCCGCCGGGGGTCGCCGAGACGATCGACTGGGCCCACGCCGTCGCCGCGCTCGACGCCACCACCCTCGACGAGGACACGGTGGCCGTGACGCTCGGCACCGTCTTGAAGTACCGCGAGGACCAGCAGCGGGCCCGCGACCACGGGCTCGCCACCCTCGTCGCCGCGACGCCGCCCTCATGACCGAGCCCGACGACGGCGACCGGCTGGTGGTGGCGTTCGCCCGGGTGCTGCGCCGCGCCGGCCTCGACGTCCCCGTCGGCGCCACCGTCACCCTCGGGGAGGCGTTCGCCGCGGTCGGTCTCGAGCAGCGCGACACCCTGTACTGGGCCGGCCGGGCCGTCGTGACGCGCCGCCGCGAGGACGGCCCCGTCTACGACGAGGCGTTCCGGGCCTTCTGGGACCACGACCCCCCCGCGAGCCCCGCCGCGCCCGACCCCGCCGAGACCATCACCATCGGGCTCGACGACGACGCCGGCCCCGACCCCGACGGCGTCGAGGCGGACTCGGACGACGACGTGCAGCTGCGGGTGCGGTGGAGCCCCGCGGAGCTGCTCCGCACCCGAGACTTCGCCGCGTGCACCCCCGCCGAGCTCGACGAGGCCCGCCGGCTCATCGCCGACCTGCGCGTCGTCGGCGCCCGCCGCCGGTCCCGGCGGCACCGGCCCACCCACCGGGACCGGGGTCGTCCCGACCTTCGCCGCACCGTCCGGCGCGCCCTCGGCGCCGGCGGCGAGCCGGCCCGACGCGCCTTTCGGGCCCCGACCGACCGGCCCCGACGGATCGTGCTGCTCTGCGACGTGAGCGGCTCGATGGAGCCCTACGCCCGGGCGTTCCTCCGCTTCTTGCACACCGCCGTCGTCGCGGGAACCCGGGTCGAGGCGTTCGCGGTCGGCACCCGGGTCACCCGCCTCACCCGGGAGCTGTCGTCCCGCGACCCCGACGAGGCGCTCCGCGCCGCCGCGGCCCGCGTCACCGACTGGTCCGGGGGCACGCGACTGGGCGAGGGGCTGCGCACCTTCAACGACCGGTGGGGGATCCGGGGCCTCGCCCGCGGCGCGGTCGTCGTCGTCTTGTCCGACGGCTGGGACCGCGGCGACCCCGAGCTCCTCGGGGCCCAGCTGGCCCGGCTGCAGCGAGTCGCGCACCGGGTGGTATGGGTCAACCCGCTCAAGGCCACCGCCGACTACGCGCCGCTGGCGCGCGGGATGGCCGCGGCGCTCCCGTACGTCGACGACTTCGTCACCGGGCACTCCGTCGCCGCCCTCGAGGACCTCGTCGGCGTGCTGGCCCGGTGACGTGATGCGCGACCTCCTCGACGACATCGACCGGTGGCAGGCCGCCGGTCATCGCGTCGCCGTCGCCCGTGTCGTCGGCCTCGACGGCTCCGGGCCGCGCGACCCGGGCGCGGCGATGGCAGTCAGCGATTCGGGGGAAGTCGCGGGCTCGGTGTCCGGCGGCTGCGTCGAAGGCGCCGTCGTCACCGAGGCCCTCGCGGTGCTGCGCGGGGAGCGGCCCCGCGGGATCGTGTCGTTCGGCTACTCCGACGACGACGCGTTCGCGGTCGGGTTGACCTGCGGGGGGACGATCCACGTGTTCGTCGAGCCGCTCGACTGGTGACGACCCCGATCTACGACGCCTTGCGCGTCGCGTTGCGCGCCGACCAGCCGGTGGCGCTCGCCACCGTCACCGACGGGGTCGGGCTGGGCCACAAGCTCCTCGTGGCGCCCCACACCGCGCCGTCGGGCTCGCTCGGTGACGCCGACCTCGACCGCGTCGTCGCCCGCGACGCGCTCGGGGCCCTCGAGGCCGGGACCACCGTCACCCGCCACTACGGGCCGCACGGCGAGGCCCGCGAGGACACCGTCACGGTGTTCATCGAGTCGTTCGCGCCCGCGCCGCGGATGGTGATCTTCGGCGCGGTGGACTTCACCGCCGCGTTGGCCCGCGCCGCGAAGCTCCTCGGCTACCACGTCACCGTCTGTGACGCCCGGGCGGTGTTCGCGACCCGGGCCCGGTTCCCGATGGCCGACGACGTCGTCTGTGAGTGGCCGAACCGGTACTTGGAGCAGCACGGTCAGGACCTCGGTCCACGCGACGCGGTGTGTGTCCTCACCCACGACGCCAAGTTCGACGTGCCCGCCATCGTCGCCGCGCTCGACACCCGGGTCGGGTACCTCGGGGCGATGGGCAGCCGCCGCACCCACGCCGAGCGGGTCGAGCGGCTCCGTGAGGCCGGCGTCGACGACGCCGGACTGGACCGGCTGCTGGCCCCGATCGGCCTCGACCTCGGGGCCCGCACCCCCGAGGAGACCGCGGTCGCGATCTGCGCCGAGATCATCGCCACCCGCACCGGCCGGCGGGCCCCGTCGCTGCGCGACGCCGCCGGGCCGATCCACGCCGACCCCGAGTAGAAGGACGACCGCATGGACTTCGGGATCACCGGCCGGCGCGCTGCGGTCGCCGCCGCGTCGCGGGGCCTGGGGCGGGCGTGCGCGGAGGCGCTCGCCGCCGAGGGGGTGCAGGTGGCGATCTGCGGACGGGACGCGGCCCGCCTCGAGGAGGTCGCCGCCGCGTCCGGGGTCATCCCGATCGTGGCCGACGTGTCGACCCCGGACGGGGCCCGGGGGTTCGTGCAGGAGGCCCGCGCCGCGCTCGGCGGGATCGACATCCTCGTCCCGAACGCCGGTGGTCCCCACCCCGGCGGGTTCGCGGACATCACCGACCTCGCGGACTACGAGCGGGCGTTCGAGCTGAACGCGTTGTCGACCATCGCCATGTGTCACGAGGCGGTCCCTGCCATGCGGGCCCAGCGGTGGGGGAGGGTGGTGGCGATCACGTCGATCGCGGTGCGCGAGCCGATCCCGTCGCTGATCCTGTCCAACACCGCCCGGGCGGCGACGACCGGATTCCTGAAGACGTTGGCGCGGGAGGTCGCGGCCGACGGGGTGACCGTCAACTCGCTGCAACCGGGGAGCCACGACACCGACCGCATCCGTCAGCTCGGCGGGCGCGAGGCCGCGGCGGCGGGCGTCGCGGCGGGGACGATCGGGGTACCGGCTGACTTCGGGGCGCTCTGCGCGTTCGTGTGCTCCGAGCACGCCCGGTTCCTCACCGGTACCGCGATCCCGGTCGACGGGGGCGCGTCCGCGGGGCTGCAATGACGCCCCGATGATCCGCCACGTGGCCTGTCTCACCTGGAAGGCCGGCGTCACCGACGCCGAGATCGAGGCGGTCCGCGCCGGGCTGGTCGAGCTCCCGGGGCTGATCCCGGAGATCCGTGCCTACACCGTCGGGTCCGATCTCGGCGCGGTGGACGGCAACGCGCACTTCGCGATCGTCGCCGACTTCGACGATGTCGACGCGTGGCGCCGCTACCAGGATCACCCCGCGCACCAAGCGGTCCTCACCGAGCGGATCCGCCCGATCCTGGCCGCCCGGGCCGCGGTGCAGGTCGAGCTCGGTCCCTGACCGGCCCCGGAGGCCCTCGCGTACGCTGGGTGCGTGCCCACCCGGCGAATCGTCACGCTCCCCAACGCGATCTCGGTCGGGCGGCTGGCGTGCGCGCCGGTGTTCTGCTGGCTGCTCTTCGATCACCGCGTCGCGGCGTTCGTGCTGCTCGGGACGCTCGGCGCCACCGACTGGGTCGACGGGTGGATCGCCCGCCACTTCGATCAGGCCAGCGACCTGGGCAAGGTCCTCGACCCGGTCGCGGACCGGATCCTCCTCGTCACCGCGGCGGTGGCGCTCCTCGTCGACGGGACCGTGCCCGCCGCGGTCGGGGCGCTGGTGCTGGTCCGGGAGGGCCTCGTCGCGGCCGCGACCCTCGGGCTCGCCGCGGCAGGAGCACGGCGGATCGACGTGCAGTGGGTCGGGAAGGCCGGGACGTTGGCGCTCATGTTCGCCCTGCCGGGCTTCCTCCTCATTGACGTCGTCGGGCCCGGGGCCGCGCAGGACGTGATCCGCGTGCTGACCTGGTGCTTCACCGTCGGCGGGCTCGCCCTCAGCTACTACGCGGTCGTCGCGTACGTGCCGTTGGCTCGCGCCGCGCTCCACGAGGGCCGCCAGGCCCGGGCGGAGGTGGCGGCATGAAGGCCGTGATCCTGGCCGGTGGGGAAGGGACCCGGTTGCGGCCCCTGACCAGCAACCAGGCCAAGCCCATGATGCCGCTGGTCAACAAGCCGATGATGGAGCACATCGTCGGGCTGCTGGCCCAGCACGGCTTCGACGACGTCGTCGTGACCGTGGCGTACCTCGCCAACCAGATCCGCACCTACTTCGGCGACGGGTCCGACTTCGGGGTCCGGATGCGGTACGCCACCGACGAGGAGCCCCTCGGGACCGCGGGGTCGGTGCGCAACGCGGCCGCGGAGCTCGACGACACCTTCCTCGTCATCTCCGGTGACGTCCTCACCGACCTCGACCTCACCTCGTTCGTCAAGGCCCACCGTGACAGTGGCGCGATCGCGTCGATCGCGTTGAAGCGGGTCGAGAACCCGCTCGAGTTCGGGATCGTCATCACCCGCCCCGACGGGAGCATCGAGCGGTTCCTCGAGAAGCCGTCGTGGGG
>DAIMHT010000073.1:2798-6917 GCA_036723155.1 Actinomycetota bacterium | reverse complement strand
TGGGCCCGATCGAGGCGGTACAGGTCGACATGCACCAGCCGCAGCCGGCCCTCGTACTCGCGGGCGAGGGTGAACGTCGGGCTGACGACGCTGTCGGTGACGCCGAGGCCCGCGGCGAGACCCTGCGTGAACGTGGTCTTCCCCGCGCCGAGCTCGCCGGCGACGACGACGACATCACCGGCACGCAGCAGCGGTGCGATGGACCGTCCGACGGTGCGGGTCTCCTCCGCGGTGGTGGCCACCACGGTGACGTCGCTCACGCGCCGGCGCCGCGGGCCAGCGCGCGCTTGACGAGCACGAAGTCGGCCCGAGCCTGCGCGAGCGCGGTGCCGCCGCTGCGCAGGACCGCCGCCGGGTGCAGGGTGGGCATGAGGACGGCATGGTCGCCGCGGTACGGGAACTCCTTGCCCCGCAGCTTGGTGATGCCGTCCTTGGTCCCGAGCAGGAGGCGAGTCGCGAAGTTCCCGAGGGTGACAACGACCCGGGGGGCCAGGAAGTCGAGTTGGGCTTCGAGATACGGGCGACACGATTCGATCTCGGCCGGGAGCGGGTCCCGGTTGCCGGGGGGGCGGCACTTCACCACGTTGCAGATGTAGACGTCGTCGCGGGTCAGCCCGATCCCTTCGATGAGCCGGGTGAGGAGCTGGCCGGCTCGACCGACGAAGGGGATCCCCTGGCGGTCCTCTTCGGCGCCGGGGCCTTCGCCGACGAACACCAGGCTGGCGTGGGGGTTCCCGGCTCCGAAGACGACTTGGGTGCGGGTCTCGGCCAGGGGGCATTTGGTGCAGGTGCTCGCGGCGACGGCCAGCTCGTCGAAGGATGGCCAACGGGGGGACGGCTCCAGCGTCGTCATCGGGTCCCATCATCGCTTGACGTGACCGCGTCGCGCACCGCCGCGGCCACGACGTCGGTGGCGGCGACCCGCAACCGGTCGAGGTGGGCCTCGACGGCGCCGGTCGCGAGCGCGATGGCGAGATCACCGTCGTGGCGCGTGTGGGAGGGATGGACCGACCGGGCGATGCCGTGCTGGGCGCTCTGGGCCAGCAGCCAGCAGTCGGCTTTGGACGCGCGGGCGTCGGTGGCGACGACCACGAGCGTCGTGTTCGGGTCGCCCGGGCCGTCGAATGGTGTGGGGTCGGGAAACGACACCGCGTCGCTCGGTGCCCGGGACCCGGCCAGCAGGTTCCCCGCGGTGTCGTAGACGTCGCCGAGGGCGTTGACCACGGCCAGCGCCCCCACGGTGGCGTCGCCGACCGTGGTGCTCGCCGAGCCCAGTCCCCCCGGGGCGGCATGGTCGGCGCCGCGCCATTTCCCCACCGTCGCGCCGGCGCCGGCCCCGACGCGCCCGGTGGCGAGCGCCGTCTCGGCGTCGGCGGCCTCCGCGGCGAGACGACCGTCGTCGGGACCAGGACGAGTCCCGCCGGACTCCACGAGGTCATAGATCGCCGCGGTCGGGACGATGGGGACGGGCCCACCTCGAGTCGGGTGGCCTCGTCCCTGCTCGGCGAGCCACGCGACGACCCCGTCCGCGGCCGCGAGCCCGAACGCCGACCCGCCGGTCAAGACGACGGCGTCAATCTGCTCCACCGTTCGGCTCGGCTCGAGCAGCGCGAGCTCGCGGGTCGCCGGGGCCCCGCCTCGGAGCTCGCCCGAGCCGATGGTTCCCGGGGGGACGAGGACGACGGTGACGCCGGTACCGGCTCGGGTCCGGTGCCCGACGCGGAGGCCGGGCACGTCGGTGATCGATCCGGTCATGCAGCCCCGGCCGCGGCCGGGAGCACTCCGACGTCGCGGGCGAAGTCGATCAGCAGGGCGTCAAACGCCTCGCTGCGCTCGAGCATGAGCATGTGTCCCGCGCCTTCGAAGAGGTGCAGTCGGGCTCCGGGGATGAGCTGGGCCAACCGACGCGATTCGGCCGGGGGCGTGATCACGTCCGCGGTGCCGCCCACGACCAGGGTTGGGATGTCGAGGTGCGGCAGCTCGGCGGTCAAGTCCAGGCCGAGCAACGCGGTCGTCGCCTCGCGGGCGGTGGTGCTGTCGCAGCTGGCGAGCATCTCCCGGTTGAGTTCCACGTGGCTGGCGAGGGGCTCCCGGCCGAACCCGATGCGGGCGAACATCGATCCGAGGTTGGGGCGGTCCATGACCTTGCGCAGGTCGAACCCACCGGTGACGCGTTCGGCGAGGGAGCGCAGCTGGCGGGACGCGGAGAGGCTGGTCTTGGCGAGCGTGGACGCCAGCACGAGGCCGCGGACCCGGTCGTGGAGGACGTCGGGATAGCGAAGGGCGAACGCCTGGACCGCGACGCCGCCCATCGAGTGGCCGACGAGAATCGCGTCGTGGAGATCGAGGGCCTCGATCACGGTGCGCAGGTCGGTGGCGAGGTTGTCGACCGAATGGCCGCTGTCACCGAGGGTCGATTCGCCGTGGCCTCGATGATCGAACGCGATGATCTGCAGGCCGTGCCGAGGAAGCGACCGGAACTGCTTCACCCAGACCCGAGAGGTGATCGTGACGCCGTGGGACAAGAGGATCGGGGCACCGTGCCCGCGGAGCGCGGTGTACACGGTCCCACCGTCGTGGCTGGGGAGTCTCCGGGATTCGTCGAACTCGAGCTGACCGAGTGTCCCGGCGTCGGGGTCGGGGCGGCGACGGATCGTGGCGAGGGCTGCTCGCTGCGCGACGTACGCCGACCCCGCGGCGGTGGCGGCGACACCGGCGACGATGCCGGCCGTCTTCAGCGCGCGGCGGCCGGCGCTCACCCGACGTACCGCCGGGGGACCCGAGGCCCGATGCCGGTCACGATCTCGTAGGCGATCGTGTCGAGGCGCTCCGCCCATTCTGCGGCGGTGATCTCGTCGTCGCCCTGGCTCCCGAGGAGCACGACGTCGTCGCCGACCTCGACGGCGGCATCACCGACGTCGACCATGAGCTGGTCCATCGTCACGGTCCCCGCGATGGGGTGCCGGTGCCCGCCGATGAGGACCTCCCCGCCGCGCAACCCGAGGTTCCGGGGTACGCCGTCGGCGTAACCGACGGGGACGGTCACGATGCGCGAGGGCCGCGCGAGCTCGTAGCGAAGCCCGTAGGAGACTCGGCTCCCCGCGGGCAAGTCCTTGACGTAGGTGACGTGGGCCCGCAGCGCGAGGACGGGGGTGAGGGAGACCCGGCCGGCGAGCGCGGGGGCGGGAGCGACGCCGTACAGCGCGATCCCCGCCCGCACGAGGTCGAACCGGGCCTCGGGCACGGCCAGCAGCCCGGCCGAGTTCGCGGCGTGGACGAGCCGGGGGCGCCCCCGGGCGGCGTCGACGCCGTGAAGAACGTGGCGGAACTGGTCGAGCTGCTCGAGGCTCTCGGGACGGTCGGGTTCGTCGGCGACGGCCAAGTGGGTGCAGATCCCGTCGAGGACGAGCTCGGGCTGGCCATCGATCGCGTCGACCAAGGTCGCGACCGCGTCGGGCGAGCAGCCGACGCGGTGCATGCCGGTGTCGACCTTGAGGTGGACCGGCAGAGGGACCTCGGGGCGGAGCTCGGCCACCGCCTTGGCCAGCGCCTCGATGCCGAGCTCGGTGTAGACGACCGGCGTGAGCTCAGCCGAGACGACGGCGCTGGCCGCCTCCGGGGGTGGCTCCGACAGGACCAGCACGGGCGCGTCGATCCCCGCGGCGCGCAGCGCCGCGCCCTCTTCGACGAGGGCCACACCGAGCCACGTCGCACCGGCGTCGAGCGCGGCACGGGCAACGGGCACCGCGCCATGGCCGTAGGCGTCAGCCTTGACGACGGCGAGCAGCGCGGCCGGCGCGGCCATCTCGGTGAGGGCGCGGGTGTTGGCCCGCACCGCGCCGAGGTCGACCTCGCTCCAGGCCGGCCGGAAGTGCAGCGCGGCGCCGGTCACGTCTCCGCGGCGACTCGCCGCACCAGGTCACCCCGGGCGATGATCCCGACGAGGTGATGATCGGCGTCGATCACCGGCATGTGCGTCACGTCGCGGTCGTGCATCTTGGCCGCGACGACGCCGAGCGTGTCGTCCGGGCCACAGAACTCGAAGTCGGTCGTCATCAGTTCTTGCACCGTCGCGGCGACCATGCGGTGCAGCTCCTTCTCGAAGCGCTTGGTCTGACC
>DAIMHT010000073.1:0-2698 GCA_036723155.1 Actinomycetota bacterium | reverse complement strand
GAGCGTGCGCGGCAGGGCCGCGATCAGATCACTGGCGATCAGTCCAGTATGCCCGGAGCGGTCGCCGGCGCGACCGTGGATGAACGCGCCCGCGGCGGCGGCCTCGAAGACGGTCAACCCTCGGGCGATCAGACCGGCGATGATCCCGGAGAGCACGTCCCCGCTCCCGGCGGTCGCGAGCTCGGGGCCACCGGTGACGTTCAGGGTGGCGCGCCCGTCGGGTGCGGCGATCACGGTGGTTGGCCCCTTCAACAGCACGATCGCACCGGTCAGGGCCGCGAGGCGCCGCGCCGAGTCGACCCGGTCGGTCCCGACGGGCTCACCGGCGAGGCGGGCGTACTCACCGTCGTGGGGGGTCAGCACGGTCGGTCCCGGGCGTTCCGCGAGCGTGGCCGCGTCGCCGGCGAAGGCGTTCAGTCCATCGGCGTCGAGCACGACGGGCTTCGCGACCTTCGCCATGAGCTCTCGGACCGCGGCCCGGGTCGGGTCGGCGGTCCCCAGCCCGGGTCCGACGGCGAGCCCTCGGAAGCGGTCGACGCTCGACAGGAGGTCGTCGAGGCCGGCGAGGGCCCCGTCATCGGTCGCGGGAAGCGCCTTGGTGATGATCTCGGAGCCGCCGGCGCGGGCGGCCGCCTCCTGGCCTGGTATCCCGCACCAGATGATCCCCGCGCCAGCACGCATCGCCGCCTCGCTGACCAGCCGCGGCGCGCCGGTCATCCCGCCGGATCCACCGACGACGAGCACTCCGGCCTGCCACTTGTTGGTGTCCGCCGGACGTTCATGGTCGAGCAGCCAGCCGCGCACGTCGCGGGGCTCGGTGAGCCCGAGCGTCACCGGGCCGACGTCGATCCCGATGTCGGCGACGTGCACGGTCCCGGCGTGGGAACGTCCCGGCTCGAACACCACACCGGGCTTTCGGGCGGCGAACGTCACGGTGGCGACGGCGTCGACCGCGGCACCGGACGTGGCGCCGGTCTGACCGTCGACCCCGGACGGAATATCGACTGCGACCGTGGGGAGGTCCGCGCTGCGCGCCGCGACGGCGCCGGCGGCGCCGTCGAGGGCGCCGGTGAAGCCCGTCCCGTACATGGCGTCGACGAGGACATCAGCGCGGGCGATCATCCGCTCGAGCGTCGCGGCATCCGGGGAATCGGCGAGCTTCACGACGTCGACCCGACATCCCCAGCCTGCGAGCACCCGGGCGACGACGAGGCCATCGCCACCGTTGTTGCCCTTCCCGCAGACGACGACGACCCGACGGCCGTACACGCCGTCGAGTCGGCGCCGGACCGCCCAGGCCACCGCCCGTCCGGCGCGATCCATGAGCACGTCGCCGGGCGTCCCGGCCGCGATGGTGCGCCGATCAGCCTCGGCCATCTCCGACGGTGTGACGACGGGCTCCATGCGTCCCGCTAACCGACGGCGATGGCCACCGCGAGCGCGGTGTTCTCGGTATGCGTGAGCGAGAGGTGCCACGCCCGGACCCCCCGCTCGGTGGCGAGTTCCTGCGCGCGTCCGTGCAGCGCGACGCGAGGCGCGCCGCCTCGCTGGCGGATCACCTCGACGTCGCGCAGCTTGAACTTCCAGAGGCCGACCCCGAGGGCCTTCATGACCGCCTCTTTGGCCCCGAAGCGAGCTGCGAGGCTCTTGGCCGGGTCTTTCTGGCGGTAGGCGTAGGCCCGCTCGTCGTCGCTGAACAGCCGCTCCCCGAGCCGTTCACCTCGACGCTCCATGGCGAGACGGAACCGCGGGATCTCGACGAGGTCGGTGCCCAGCCCGACGATGTGGAGGCCCGCTTCCGTCACCGGCGGGGGAGGGGCGTCGCCGGGCGGCCCGGCCGACGCGGGTCCGGTCACCCTCGGCGCCAGCGCTCGGCGAGGATGTAGACCGGCTCGGTGAGGAGGTCGACCACCGGGACGGTGCCCAGGACGTTGTCATCGAAGGTCGGCTCGGTCTCGGTGACGGCGTCCTTCAGCGCTTCGTAGCGGCCGTGGTAGCCCTGGAGCACGGCGCGCATCGCATCCGCGGGAAGCTGGTCGACGAACTGCACGTGCAGGAGGGTGAGCCCGACCGTCTCGTCGTGCTTCACCTCGGGGACGATGACGATCGTGCGCCCGTCGGCACGCCCCCGGACCGCGGTGACCTCGCGTTGGTTCGCGACGCGGTGCTTCGTTCCACGCAGGCGGGGGTCGGCGTCGGTGCGCGACGGGAGGGACGCGGCGACCCCACCGCGGTCGACGACGTGGACGGTCGCGGTGTCTCCCGCCACCTCACCTTCGATCCGGTAGCGGGTGTAGCCGGTAACGGCCGCGATGGCGGGATCGAGTTCGGCCAGGGTGCGCAGCGCCCGGTAGGCGAGACCGTCGCGGGCGGCACCCGCGGCGAGCACCTCCCGGACGAGCGGCACGTGCAGCAGCGTCTCGTCGGACCGGGAGATCCCGACGGTGACCGTCTTGGCCTGGTGTTTGATGGCGTCGATGGGGCGGGTGAGCTCCTCAATCGCTTTGGTGAGCGCCAGGGTGAGGTCTTGGACGACGACGCTCGGCGTGCCGACGCTGCCGTGCTCCAGCTCGTAGGAGTCGAGCGGGAGCGTCCCGGCCGCATATCGCAGCAGCGAGGCGACTCGGGTGGCGGTGCTGGCCTCGAGGGATCCGTCGTACTGGCCGGAGCGGAGCCCGTCGACGAAGCGTCGGGCGGG
>DAIMHT010000072.1:0-7126 GCA_036723155.1 Actinomycetota bacterium | reverse complement strand
TGGTGTCCTCACCCACCCAGCAAGGACGGGTCACCATCGGGGTTGGTATCAACGCGATGGTCGTCTGGCTCTGGACCGGTGGTCTGATCCTCGCCCTCGGCACGGCTGTCGCGCTGGCGCCTCGCCTCCGACGGCGCGTGCGGCCGGTCGACGAGCCCCCCTCGGTGGCCCCCGTCCTCAGTGGGCCGCCCAGCGAGGAACCTGAGGTGGTCCGAGTATGAGACACCCGGCCCGGTGGGCGGCGCTGGCCGTCGGGTCGGTCGTCGCCGTGCTCGGCATCGTCCTGGCCACGCAGGTGGGAACGAACCCCCAGGCGGACATCCAGGCCAGTCGCCTCCTGGGCCAGCGAGAACCGTCGTTCGACGCGCGCACCTTCGACGGCCAAGCCGTGTCGTCGGCGGGCCTCGCCGGCAAGGCGGTCATCGTGAACTTCTGGAACTCCTGGTGCACACCGTGCCAACAGGAGCTACCGGCGCTCAAGGTGTTCCAGGCGGAGCACGCCGCCGACCCGAGCGTGGCGTTCGTCGGGATCCTCCGTGACGACACGGTCAGCGCAGCCCGGGCGTACGCGGCGGCCACCGGGATGACCTGGACCCTGGTCGGTGACCCCGGCTCGAACCTGTCGCTCGCCTTCGGGACGCGCGGGCAACCCGAAACCTTCGCGATCTCTCCGGGCGGACTGATCGTCGCCTCCCAGATCGGGCCGGCCTCAACCAAGAACCTCGACACCATGCTCGCGGCGGCGAAAGCGACCCCATGAGTCGGGGTCGCGTGCTCGCCTGGGCCGGCGCCGCGGCGCTCCTCGTCGGCGCGCTGGTGTGGGCCGCGTGGCCGAGCGGAGGGCCCGCAACCACGGGGCAGCGAGCCCACGCGCTCGCGACCGAGCTGCGCTGCCCTGATTGCGAGGGGCTCTCGGTGGCCGACTCGTCGACACCGTCGGCGCAAGCGATCCGCGCCGACCTGACTCGTCGGACGAACGCCGGCCAGTCAGACGCCAGCATCCGCAGCGTCTACGTCGCCCGCTACGGCCCGTCGATTCTCCTGAACCCGCCGACCAGCGGCCTCAGCCTCCTCGTCTGGGTGCTGCCGGTCGTCGCCCTCGCGCTCGGAGCGGGAGGGTTGGCGTTCGCGCTCCGGCGGTGGCGGCGCCAGCCTCGCCTGATGGCCACCGACGCCGACGAGGCCCTCGTGCGCGGAGCACGCCGGGTGTGACCGAAACCACCGAAGCGGCGACGGACGTGGATCCGAGACAGGCCGAGCTCGAAGCCGAGCGGGACTTCCTGTTGCGGTCACTCGACGACCTCGAGACCGAACGGGCCGCCGGCGGGATCGACGACGAGTCGTATCGACGCCTCCACGAGGACTACACCGCCCGCGCCGCCGCGACGATCCGGGCGCTGCGCGACGGCGAAGACGCGCGACCAGCTCCCGAGCCGATCAGCCGCCGCCGGCGCATGCTCACCGCCGGCGGGGTGGTGGTGTTCGTGGCGCTCGCAGGGTTGGCGCTCGCCGCCGCGCTCGGTGCTCGACTCCCAGGCCAGACGTCGTCGGGGAACGCACCGGCCAGCACCCCGGCGAGCCTGAGCGCCACCCAACGGCGGCAGCAGCTCCAGGCGGCCGTGGCCCGCAACCCCCGGGACATCGCGAGCCGGACGTTGCTCGCCGAGTTCCTCGAGTCCGAGAACAACTTCGCCGGGGCGCTCCAGCAGTACGACGCGATCATGACGATCGACCCGTCGAACGCGGTGGCCGAGGCCCAGGGCGGCCGGATCCTCTACCTCACGGCCAAGGTGGCCCCCACGGCGTCGGAGGCCACCGACCTGGACAACCGGGCCCGATCCCGCCTCGACCACGCGATCCAGCTCAACCCCCAGTACGCCGACGCCCACTTCTTCCGTGCGATCATCCTGGCCGAGGAGTTCCAAGACTTCACCGACGCGCAAAACGACTTGCAGCATTATCTGGTCCTGGCGCCGAACGGCACGTTCGCCGATCAGGCCCGCCAGCTCCTGGCCCAAGTCGCGAACGCGCTCACCGGACCTCCGACGACGACCACCCCGACCACCAAGCCTGGAAAGGCCGCGAAATGACTGCACCTCCCGAGAACCAGATCGACGCCACCAAGCTGTATCGGGTGACGATCGACACGGCTCGTGGCCCGATCGTCATGGAGCTCGACCCGCAGCTCGCACCGAAGTCGGTCAACAACTTCGTCGCCCTGGCCCGCCAGGGCTACTACGACGGGCTGACGTTTCACCGCGTGGTCCCCGAGTTCGTGATCCAGGGTGGCTGCCCGGAAGGAAGCGGGCGGGGCGGTCCCGGCTACCGGTTCGAGGACGAACCGGTTCAGGGTGAGTACACGCTCGGCGCGGTGGCGATGGCCAACGCCGGACCGGACACCAACGGGTCACAGTTCTTCATCTGCATCGACGACTGCACCTCCAAGCTCGCCAAGTCCTACAACCTGTTCGGGCACGTCACCGAGGGCATGGACCTGGCGAAGGACGTCAGCGTCGGGGACGTGATGCGCACCGTCACCGTCGACGAGCACGATCGGTGAGCCGATAGGACCTCGGTCCATCCCGCCTCGTACCATCCGGGTCGTGGACGCCGGCCTGTTCGGTCCTGACAGCGTGGCCTGGCGCCTGCACGCTGATCCCGCCATGTTGGCCGGGGGCCTGCGTGCGTTGTTGGTGCAAGCGCTCGAACCCCGAGCCATGGCCGGGGTCGACCAGCACAGCGCGTACCGCGCCGACCCGTGGGGCCGGTTGCAGCGCACGACCGCGTTCGTCTACCTCACCACCTACGGAGACCGGGCCACCGCCGAGGCCGCGTGCGAGAAGGTGCGACGGGTCCACGAGCGGGTGCGGGGCGTCGACCCGACCACCGGTCGGGCGTACTCGGCGAGCGACGCGGATCTGCTCCTCTGGATCCACGCGGTGGAGGTCCACTCGTTCGTGGCGGCCTACCGCGCGTACGCCGGGCGTCTCGACGACGCCGACGCCGACCGGTACGTCGCCGAGATGGTCCGCGTCGCGGAGCTGGTCGAGCTCCCGGTCGGGATGGCGCCCCGCACGATGGGCGAGCTGCGCGAGTACCTGCATTCGGTCGACGGCCTCCAGATCACCCCGGCGGCCCGGGAGGGGATGCGGATGATCTTCTTCCCCCCGATGCCGTTGGCGTTGCGGCCGCTGTGGGCGATCCCCGCGACCGCGACGCTGGCGATCCTTCCCCGGGTGGCGCGCCGGCTCTACGGGCTGCCGTGGCCGGCTCCGGCCCGGATCCCGGTCCGGTTGAACGTGTTCGCGCTCACCCGCCTCATGAACGCGTTCATCCCGCCGGCGCCGATCATCCGGCGCGCCCGGGCCCGGGTCGCGGCGGCGGCCTGAACCGCGAACCGGCATCACCTGCGCCCGGCGGTGCCGGACGTCACGGGGGAGAGCCGCTCGGGACCGCGCGGGCCCGCTCCGCGGCGAGGATGACGCCGGCGGGGACGTAGCCTTCGGACATGGTCCCCGTTTCGACCCCGGAGCGCTGATGGCCGACTCACAGGTCGAGCCGACGACACCGGTCGAGCTGGTCGAATCCCTGTATCGCCGGTACCCGGAGCGGATCGACGTGGCCCGCCGTCGCCTCGGGCGGCCGCTGACCTTCGCCGAGAAGATCCTGGTGGCGCACGCCGACGACCCCGAGACGGTCGGCCTCGAACGCGGGGTCGACTACTCGAACTACCGGCCCGACCGGGTCGCGATGCAAGACGCCACCGCGCAGATGGCGTTGCTGCAGTTCATGACGGCCAAGCTGCCCCACGTCGCCGTCCCGACGACGGTGCACTGCGACCACCTCATCCAGGCGCATACCGGAGCGAGCCCCGACCTCAAGACCGCCCTCGACACGAACTCGGAGGTGTACGAGTTCCTGCGCAGCGTCTCGGAGAAATACGGGATCGGGTTCTGGAAGCCCGGCTCGGGGATCATCCACCAGGTCGTCCTCGAGCAGTACGCGTTCCCCGGCGGGATGATGATCGGCACCGACAGCCACACGCCGAACGCGGGCGGGCTCGGCATGGTCGCGATCGGCGTCGGTGGTGCCGACGCGGTGGACGTGATGGCGGGCTGGCCGTTCAACACCCGGGTGCCGCGCCTGATCGGGGTGCGCCTCCTCGGCCGCTTGTCCGGTTGGACCTCGGCGAAGGACGTCATCCTTCGCGTCGCGGGGGTCCTCACGGTCAAGGGCGGGACGGGGGCCATCGTCGAGTACTTCGGTCCCGGCACCGAGTCGATCTCGGCGACGGGGAAGGCCACGATCTGCAACATGGGGGCCGAGATCGGCGCCACGTGCTCGCTGTTCCCCTATGACGTCCGCTCGGCGCAGTATCTGCAGGCCACGGGGCGGGACGCGATCAGCGGCCTCGCCGACGAGTACGCCGAGTTCCTCCGGGGCGACCCCGACGTCGAGGCCGACGCGGAGCGCTTCTACGACCGCGTCATCGAGATCGATCTCGACGACCTCGAGCCGCACATCGTCGGCCCCCACACCCCCGACCTCGACCGGTCCCTCGATGAGCTGGTCCGGGTCGCGTCCGAGGAGCGCTACCCGCTCGACATCTCGTACGCGTTGGTGGGGTCGTGCACGAACTCGTCCTACGAGGACATCGGGCGGGCCGCGAACGTGGCCCGCCAAGCGACGGCCGCGGGTTTGAAAGTCCGGTCGCCGCTGCTGATCACCCCGGGTTCGGAGCAGGTTCGGGCGACGATCGAACGCGACGGGCTGCTCGACGACCTCGAGGCCATCGGCGCCACCGTGCTCGCCAACGCGTGCGGGCCGTGCATCGGCCAGTGGCAGCGCGACGACATCAAACCGGGTGAGCGCAACACCATCGTCAGCTCGTTCAACCGCAACTTCCCGCGCCGCAACGACGGGAACGCCGAGACGCTCTCGTTCATCGGGTCCCCCGAGACGGTGGTCGCGATGGCGTTGACCGGACGACTCGACCACGACTTCGTCCGGACCCCGATCGAGGCGCCCGACGGGCACCCGGTGACGCTGGAGGCTCCCTCCGCCGACGAGCTGCCGGCGAAGGGGTTCGACCCGGGCGAGTCCGGGTTCGTGCCTCCCGCGGCCGCGGGCGAGCAGGTCGACGTCGTCGTGAAGCCCGATTCGGAGCGCCTCCAGCTGCTGGAGGCGTTCCCGCCGTGGGACGGCCAGGACCTGCTCGGTCTCCGGGTGCTCCTGAAAGCGGTCGGGAAGTGCACGACCGACCACATCTCACCGGCCGGGCCCTGGCTTCGGTACCGCGGCCATCTCGACAACATCTCCAAGAACCTCTTCACCGGCGTCAACAACGCGTTCTCGCTCGACGAGCCCGGAACCGGGATCGACGCACGCGACGGCAGCACCCAGCCGCTCCCCGACCTCGCCCGTTCGTACCGTGACGCGGGGATCGCGTGGGTCGCGATCGGAGACGAGAACTACGGCGAAGGATCGTCACGGGAGCACGCGGCCATGGAGCCCCGGTACCTGAACGGCCGGGCGATCATCGTCCGGTCCTTCGCCCGGATCCACGAGACGAACCTCAAGAAGCAGGGCGTGCTGGCGCTGACGTTCGCCGACCCCGACGACTACGAGCGCATCCTCGTTGACGACACGATCGACATCGTCGGACTGGCCGACCTCGCACCCGGCCGGCCGGTCACGGTGCGCGTCCACCACGCCGCTGGTCACAGCACCGACATCACCTGTACCCACACGATGTCCGATGAGCACATCGGCTGGTTCCGGGCCGGCTCGGCGCTCAACGTCCTCCGCGGCGACACCGGTTGATTCGAGGCGCTCGTGTCGCCGGGCTGCTCGTCACGGCGACCGCCCTCGCCGCGTGCGGCGGTGGCAGCAGCGCCGCCGTCCACCGCGCCACGTCGACCACATCGGTGACCGCGACGGCCGGCGGGAGCGGGCCGTCGGTCAACATCGGGATCATCTGCTCCACCCCGAGAGACGCCGCGCTGTCGACCCTCAACGCGTGGATCTCGAACAACCGGGCCGCGGCGCGCCGGTGCGCCTCGCCAGCGGCGGTGGACGACCTCTTCGCCCCACCAGCGGGCTCGGGCGGCGTTAACCAAGGTGTGGTGGGCTGGATCTTGCAGCGTTGCGCCGGAGCGGTGTGCTCGTTCGCGCATCCCCACGGGACACTGCAGTTGACGATGTCGGGCTCCGACGCCGCGGGATGGGTCGTGACCGGGGCGGCGTTCGGGCGCCGCTGACCCGAGGTTCAGCGGGCCGTGAGGGGCGCCAGCTGCGCCGCGGTGGGCTCCGCGCAGCAGAACCACGGTTCACTGAGCCGGGGGACCAAAGCCGCCCGGCGCTCGTCGACGACGACCGGGTCGAGGCCCACGACCGCCCGGACCGCTTGGTAGACGGCTGCGGTCGAGTCACCGGCGGCGAGTCGCGCCTCCACGACGGCGCTCAGCTCTCCCTGCAGCGTGTCCATCGCAGGGTCGGCGGACCGCCAGGTGTGGCTGGCCCGCTCGGAGTCGTACCCACCGAGGTGCGGCACGACATCGGGATGCCCCAGGAGCAGCGACCCCGGTGGGAGCAGCAGCCGGATCGTGTACTGCACCGGGTCGACGTTGCCGACCAGGTCGTGGCGCGCCACGAACTCGAGCAGCGCCCGCAGCTGAGCGAGCGTCGTCCACGGCGTGAACGGCAGCCACGAGGGTCGCACCTCGATCCCGTGCTCGCGGAGCAGGTCGACCGCGGTCGCCTCGTCGGCGGCGGTGTGCCCCTTGTCGAGACGGTGCAGCGTGGCGTCGTCGACGCTCTCGAACGCGGACACGACGAACACGCAGCCGGCGGCGGCGAACTCCGGCCACACCTCGGGATGCGCCAGGACGTGCTCGACCTTGACGGTGCAGTCGAAGCTCAGATCGGGGAACCGGTCATGGACCGCGTCGACGACGCGCCGCGAGTGGGCGACGCCGTTGAGGAAGTCGGGGTCGGCGAAGGTCACGTGCTCCGCGCCCGCCGCGACCTGCTGGTCGACGTCGGCCAGCACCGCGTCGAGCGCCACGATGCGGATCCGGCCGTCGTAGACGACCGGGACCGGGCAGTGCCGGCAGCGGTGCACGCA
>DAIMHT010000071.1:0-7148 GCA_036723155.1 Actinomycetota bacterium | reverse complement strand
CGGTGTGGGTGCGAGGCGAAGTGCAGGCGCTCCACGTGTCGCGCAATCAGCACACCTACTTCGAGCTCGTCGAGAAGCACGAGCAGCGCGATCAGGTCCGCGCGGCCATCCGGGTCGCGCTCTTCCGGGACGACCGCCCCGACGTGAACCGAGCGTTGCGCGACACCGGCCTCCGGCTCGCCGACGGCGTCGAGGTGCGAATCCGGGCCCGGGTCGACTTCTGGCCGCCCGCGGGACGGCTGCAGCTCGTCATGACGGCCATCGACCCGACGTTCACCGTCGGGCGTCTCGCCGCCGACCGGGATCGGATCCTGCGCGCCCTGTCGGCCGAAGGCGTGCTGCGTCGCAATGCGGCGTTGACCTTGCCGATCGTTCCGTTGCGGATCGGGCTGGTGACGAGCGGCGGCAGCGCGGCGTACCGGGACTTTGTCCACGAGCTCGAAGGAACGGGCTACGCGTTTCGTGTCGCGCACTGCGACGTGCGGGTCCAAGGCGCCGCGGCGTCGCGCCGGCTCGTGTGGGCGCTGCGGCGCCTCGCGCAGGAGCAGCTCGACGTCATCGTGGTCGTGCGGGGCGGCGGCGCGCGCAGCGACCTGGCACCGTTCGACACCGAGATCGTCGCCCGAGCCATCACCGAGATGCCGGTCCCGGTCCTGACCGGGATCGGTCACGAGACCGACCGGACAATCGCCGACGAGGTCGCGCACACCAGCGTGAAGACCCCAACCGCCGCGGCGGCGCTGCTCGTCGAGCTCGTCGACGCGTACGTCGAGCGGTTGGCCTACGTGACGCATCGGGTCTCGTTGCGGGCCCGAGGGGTGTGCGCCGTCGCGCGACGGGAGCTGTCCGGTGTGACTCGTCGCCTCAGCCGCGTGGCACCCGCGAGCCTCGATCGCGAGATCCGAGTCCTGGACACGTACCGGCGGCGCGCCGTCGAATCCGGACGGCGGGGCGCCCGCAGCGCCGAAGCGGCCGCCGCCCGCCGCGAGGAGCGCGTCGTTACCGGCGCCCGCCGGCTGGCGAAGGCCGAGCGGGTCCGCGTCGATACTGCCGAGGCTCGCCTGCGCGCCCTCGATCCGCGCCGGGTGCTCGAGCGGGGCTACACCATCACCCGCGACGCGCAAGGCCGGGCGGTCCGCGCCGCGGCCGCCACGGCCTCGGGCGAGCTGCTCGTCACCGAGACCGCCGACGGAGAGATCCGCAGCCGGGTGGAGGACCGATGACTGCCAAGGCGACCGAGCCCGGTTACGGAGAGGCAATGGCGGAGCTGGAGGCGATCCTCGACGAGCTCGAAGGGGACCAGCTCGACGTCGATCGACTCGCGGAGCGAGTCCAACGCGCGAGCGAGCTGCTGAAGGTCTGCCGGGCCCGAATCGCGCGCGCGCAACAGGATGTCGACCGCATCGTCTCCGACCTCGAGGACTTCGATTCCGTCGAGGATGACGCTCCGGAGGGTTGAGCCTCAGCCGCCGAGCGCGTCGACCGCGCCGACAACGGCGTCATCGAAGGGCCAGTTCGCCTCGAGATGCCGGTTGCCCTCGACCTGCATGTCGTAGATCCACCAGAGGCTGTAGACGCCGCACGTCACGATGGAGACCACGACACGCGCCACGTAGTTCTGCCGGCCCTTCACCCGGGCCGGATCGGGAGTCGGCAACGCCACGCCGAGTCGGGCGTAGATCGCGCTCAGGTCGGCTTCGATCGCGCCCTCGGCCCGGTCGTGGGTGTCGAGGTCCTGGTCGATCAAGATGAAGCCGATGATCTGAGCGATCCCCGCCCCGATCAGACGCGCGCCCGCGGCCACGATGTCGATGACCACCCAGATCGTCGGGTCCCGGAACTCGGTGGTCAGGCGTCGGAGGATCTCGAGCGACGCGGCGATCCGCTCGAACGCGGGTCGCAGCTCGTCCGCCAGGCCCCGCTCGGTGGCCTGTTCCCACGCGAACGCGTTCGCCCCGTCGAGGAGATCGAGGCGACGTCGGTTGTGGTCACGGTCCCGTCGCATCAGCTGGTAGAAGAGGAAGAAGCCGAAGATGCCGCAGGTGATGATCGTCAAGAAGACGTTCAGCCCGGGACCGGTGAAGTAGTAGTCGCTCTGCTGACGCTGCGCGTACGCCGCCCGCACCCGAGCGGCCGGCGCCATCGTCGGGGGCTGCCACGCCGGCGGCGGCGCCGGCGGGGGCGGCGCCGGCGGTAGCGTGCTCACGCGCCGGACCCTATCGTTCTGCACCGTTCGGGCGTTCGGCGTTCGGTGGGAGGCGGCCTCGTGCCGATGGTGCTTGGTGTCGATTGCGCGGTGAGCGCGACCACGGTCGAGCTGCGCGACGCGGACGACGGGAAGGTGTTCGCGTCGGGACGCGCCCCGCACCCGCCGCCGGCGCGGGCCACCGAGCTGGACCCGACCGTCTGGTGGCAGGGCCTCGTGGATGCCCGCCATCAAGCCGGCGGCGCGCTCGGGGTGGCGGCCGTGTCCGTCGCCGCCCCGTCCCAGGGCGTCGTGCTGCTCAACGCCGACCACAAGCCACTCGGTCCGGCGATTCTCGCTGACGACCCGAGAGGCTCGGAGGAGATCGCGCCGTTAATGCGGGCGCTCGGCGACGGGGCCGACTGGACCGTCGCGGTGGGCTCGGTGCCCGACGCGTCGTTTCCCATCGCGAAGCTCGCCCGCCTCCGCGTCGCTGAGCCCCGGCGCTTCGGCTCCGTCGCCAAGGTGCTCGCCCCCCACGACTGGCTGACGTACCGGTTGAGTCGCCGCTTCGTCACCGATCGCGGCGACGCCTCCGGCAGCGGCTACTGGTCCCCGCGAGAGAACGCGTGGCGAATCGACCTGCTGGCCATGGTGGACGACGCGAAGGACTGGTCGGCGTGCCTCCCCCGGGTCGCGGGGCCGATGGAGGCCGCGGGAGATCGCGAGGGCGTCCTCATCGCCGCGGGGACCGGCGCGACCATGAGCGCGGCGTTGGGCGTCGGGCTCGAACCCCGAGATCTGGTGATCGTCCTCGACGACCGGATCACGATCAGCACCGTCCGGGAACGACCGACCGAGGACCCCACCGGTGTCATCACCGGCTTCGCCGACGCCACCGGACGGTTCTTGCCCCAAGTCCAGCTTCGGAACGGCATGAACGTCATTGACGCAGTGGCGAGTTTCCTCGGCGCCGACCGGAACCGGTTCGACAACCTGGCGCTCAGCGCTCGACCCGGGTCGGCGGGCGTGACCCTCCTCCCCACGTTCAAACCGGAGCGAGTCGCTCACCGGGACAATGTCGGGGGGACCCTCACCGGGCTGCGCGCCGATGTCGGACCCGAGCACCTGGCTCGAGCCGCGGTGGAGGGAGTCGTGTGCTCGGTGCTGGACGGTCTCGACGCCCTCCGCGCCGCCGACGTCCCGGTCGGTGGACGGATCGTGCTCGTCGGGGCCGGAGCTCGATCCCACGCCTTCCAACGGATCCTCGCCGATGTCTCCCATCGGGCGGTGGCGGTGCCCCAAGGCGATCGGGTCGCGACGGGCGCGTGCGTCCAGGCTGCGGCGGCGTTGCACGGCCAGCCCCCGGAGCAGATCGCGGCGGCGTGGGGGCTGGCACCCACGCGCCAGCTCGACCCGAGCGACCGGGGTGACGGTGACGCGGTCCGCGATCAGTACCGGGCCGCGCAGGCGCGCGGCTACGTCGACTGATCTGCCCGGCGGCGCCGGGCGCGGTGCCACTGCAGGCCGCCTTCGAGCGCGGCGAGGATGGTGTCGTTGTCGCGGGACAGACGGCGATGCACGTAGCGCTCCAACCCCACCCGGCGCATCAGCGGGTTGAACGCCTCGTACGTCTCGTGGAAGTGGACCCGGGTTCGGGCCGAACCGAGGTCCTCGAGCCGGGTATGGCCCGTTGCCCGCGACCACAACGGCTTCCCGATCGCGTCGTACCGCCACGACTCGATCGGGCGGACCTCGGTCAGCCACTCCCAGGACTGCCCCACGCCTCCTGATAGCAAGAACCGGGGAACGGGGAACCAGCAGTGGCGCACCAGGCCCTCTCCGATGTCGTCGCCGGGGTGCAGGATCTCGATCCGAGTGCTGACGTCGCGCGGCTGGGGTCGGTCCGGCGCCCGGTACCAGAACATCTCCCAGACCTCGTCGCGTGGCGCGTCGAGGTCAACCGTGAACGAGTGCTCCTGCATCAGCGTCGCCTTCCGCCGTCTCTGCTTGCGCTGTCCACCGGGCCGCCACGCCGTGACCACCTCGACCCGATCTCGGCGGAGCGTAGGCAGGGCCGCGTGCGCCGGTCGAACACGGCCAGCCGGAGCGTTCCCGAACCACGCCGCGAGAACCGGTGCGGCCGCGCCGACGGACGCCCCACCGGCCAGCGCGGTTGCCGCGCGGCGGTACGCTCGGCGGCGTGTCGGTCGCCTCCTCCTCGCCCGACCCCTCGCCGCGCCCGCCCGAGATCGCGGACTCGCTGCTCGACCTGGTCGGGAACACGCCGCTCGTCCGTCTCGGCCGCGTCGGGCGCGACCTGGCCTGCGATCTCGTCGCCAAGGTCGAGCTGTTCAACCCGGGCGGGAGCGTCAAGGACCGTCCCGCGATCGCCATGATCGACGACGCCGAGCGGCAGGGGCTGCTCGTGCCCGGAGGGACGATCGTCGAGCCCACCTCCGGCAACACCGGCGTCGGGCTGGCCATCGTCGCCGCGCAGCGCGGCTACCGCTGCATCTTCGTGATGTCGGACAAGATGTCGGACGAGAAGGTTGCGCTGCTCCGCGCGTACGGGGCCGAGGTCGTGGTGTGCCCGACTGCCGTGCCCCCCGAGCATCCCGACTCGTACTACTCGGTGGCGGACCGCCTCACCCGTGAGACCCCGAACGCGTTCCGACCGAACCAGTACTACAACCCGGCGAACCCCCAAGAGCATGAGCGCTCCACCGGCCCCGAGATCTGGCGCCAGACCTCGGGGCGCATCACTCATCTGGTGGCCGGCGTCGGCACCGGCGGGACGATCACCGGCGTCGCGCGGTACCTCAAGCGCCAGAACCCAGACGTGCAGGTCATCGCGGCGGATCCCGAAGGATCGGTGTTCTCGGGTGGGACGGGACGCCCGTATCTCGTCGAAGGGGTCGGCGAGGACTTCTGGCCGCCGACGTACGACCCGAGTGTGGTCGACCGCACGATCATGGTCTCCGACACCGAGTCCTTTGCCGCCGCGCGGCGGGTGACCCGCGAGGAGGGTCTCCTGATCGGCGGCTCCTGCGGCACTGCGGTCCACGCCGCACTCGTCGTCGGCGCGGACCTCGGCCCGGAGGCCCTTGTCGTCGTGATCCTCCCCGATTCGGGGCGCGGCTATCTGTCCAAGATCTTCAACGACGTGTGGATGACGAAGTTCGGGTTCCTGATCCAGGGCGGGCCGACCGCGGGTGATGTGCTCGGCGCCAAGAACGCGAGCAGCGACCGTTCGATCCCCGACCTCGTGCTCATCACGCCCGACGAGCCGGCGCGGCGAGGCTTCGCGCTCATGCGCGACCTCGGCGTGAGTCAGCTGGTCGTCAGCGTGACGAAGGAGCTGCCGCTGGCGGCCAAGGAGGTCATGGGCATGCTCAGCGAGCTGGAGCTCATGGACAAGGCGTTCAACGAGCCGGCGCTGCTCGACCGTCCGGTCCGTGACCTGATGGAGCCCGCGATGCCGATGGTCGGGATCGGCGAGACGGTCAGCGACGTCGTGGACCGGCTCGACGCCGCAACGTCAGTGCTCGTCCTCGACGGTGGGCACCCGATCGGGGTCGTGACCCGCCAGGACGTGCTGCAGTTCCTCGCCTCGCGCGCCCCGGGATGATCGCATGACCGACGGTTTCGAGACCCGGTCGGTGCACGCCGGACAAGACCCCGATCCCGCCACCGGTGCGGTCGTCACCCCGATCTCCCTCGCGACCACGTTCGCGCAAGCGGGCGTCAACGACCACGCCGGGTTCGAGTACGCCCGGACCGCGAACCCGACTCGGCGGGCGCTCGAGACCTGCGTCGCGTCCCTCGAGGGCGCAGCGCACGGCGCGGCGTTCGCGAGCGGCATGGCCGCTGAGGACGCCGTGCTCCGGTCCCTCGTCGGTCCCGGTGAGCACGTCATGCTCCCCCTCGATGCGTACGGGGGGACGTTTCGGCTCGTCGCCCGGGTGCTCGCCGAGACCGCCGGCGTCACCTGGAGCGCCGCCGACCTCTCCGACCTGGAGCACCTGGCGGCGCAGTGGCGCGACGACACCAAGGTGGTCTGGGTCGAGACGCCGACCAACCCCCTCCTGAGCTGCATCGACATCGGGGCGGTGGCGTCGTTCGCACACGATCGCGGCGCCCGGGTGGTCGTGGACAACACGTTCGCGACCCCGTACCTCCAGCTGCCGTTGGCCCTCGGCGCCGACCTGGTCGTGCACTCCACGACCAAGTACCTCGGTGGCCACTCCGATGTTGTCGGAGGGTTCGTCGCCCTCGACGACCCGGGGCTCGCGGAGCGGTTGGCGTTTCTCCAGAACGCGATCGGGGCGGTGCCGTCACCGTTCGACTGCTACCTGGTGCTGCGCGGCGTGAAGACCCTCGCGGTGCGGATGGACCGGCACTGTGCCAACGCCCGGGCCGTCGTCGACCTGCTCCTCGATCATCCTGCGGTCGGGCGGGTGCTGTATCCGGGGCTCGCCGACCATCCCGGTCACGCGGTGGCGGCCCGGCAGATGCGTGACTTCGGGGGCATGGTCAGCTTCCTCGCCGCCGGCGGTGAGGACGCGGCGTTGGCGCTGGTCGCCAAGACCCGGCTGTTCACGCTGGCCGAGTCGCTCGGCGCGGTGGAGAGCCTGATCGAGCACCCGGCGCGCATGACGCACGCGTCGGTGGCGGACTCGCCGCTTGCGGTCGACCCGGCGCTGGTGCGGCTCTCGGTCGGCTTGGAGACCGCCGAGGATCTGGTCGCCGACCTGCGCGCCGCGTTGGACACGGTGACGTAAGCCGGTCGCGGGACCGCGTCAGCGGCCGAGCCCTAGATGAGCCCCTGGGCGATGGCGTCGAGGACCCACGGGACCACGACGTCGAGCATCTCGTCGAGGGTCGTCGTCGCGACGAAGCCGAGCTGGTCACGGGCCTTGTCGACCGCCGGGACGCGTTGGCGGACATCGTGCTCGAAGGG
>DAIMHT010000070.1:4299-7151 GCA_036723155.1 Actinomycetota bacterium | reverse complement strand
TCCGCACGGCGATGCGCTGGACCATCGAAGGCGCGCATCGAATCCCTGTGCGGGGCCCGGTCATCCTGGCCAGCAACCACACCTCGTACCTCGACCCCTCCGCCCTCGGATACCTCGCCGACCTGCGTCACCGGCGGCTCCGGTTCCTCGCGAAGCGCGAGCTGTTCGACAAGCGGTCGACCGGGACCGTGCTGCGCTGGGCGCATCAGATCCCCGTGGCGCGCGAAACCGCCGATGCCGCGGGGTCGCTGGACGCCGCGGTCGCGGCCCTCGCGGCGGGGGAGTGCGTGTGCGTCTTCCCTGAGGGGACGATCTCGCTCGACCTCGAGCCGATGGAAGGCAAGACCGGCACCGCGCGGCTCGCCGCCGCGGCCGGCGTGCCGGTCACACCGGTCGGGCTGTGGGGGGCGCACCGCATCCTCTTCAAGGGCCGCAAGCCCCGCTGGCGGTGGGGCATCGCCGAGACCGTCGTCGTGGGCGACCCGGTGCGGATCCGACCCGACGAGGACATGCGCGTCGCCACCGACCGGGTCATGGTGGCCATCGCCTCGTGTGTCGCCCGCGCCCGCGAGCTGTACCCCCAGGAGCCGCAACCGGGGGAGGGCACGTGGTGGGTGCGCTCCCCCGAGACCGCCGTCGTCCGGGGCCGCAGCCGCCCCGACGGTCCGTCATGACCGACCTCGGTCGCGTCGCCGTGGTCGGTGCCGGGTCGTGGGGCACCACCGTCGCGGCGCTGCTCGCGCCCAAAGGCGACGTCGTGCTCTGGGCCCGGGACCCGACGCTGGTCGAGCAGATCGAGACCACCCATGAGAACGCCCGCTACCTCCCCGGGATCGGGTTGCCCGAAGCCCTGCACGCCGCGGGTGACCTCGCCGAAACCTGCGCCGGCGCCGGCGTGGTCGTGGTCGGCGTGCCCTCCCACGGCCTGCGAGCGGTGCTGGACGCGGCCGCGCCGGCGATCGCGCCCGACACGCCGATCATCAGCCTCAGCAAGGGGGTCGAGCAGGACACCCACCTGCGCATGACCCAGGTCATCGCCGACGTCCTGACCGGGCACCGCCCCGACCGCATCGGGGTCCTCACCGGACCGAACCTGGCCCGCGAGGTCGCCGAAGGCCAACCGACCGCCTCCGTGGTCGCCATGACGGATCCCGATGCGACCGCGTCGCTCCAACGGCTGTTCATGACGGTGACGTTCCGGGTGTACACGAACCCCGACGTCGTCGGCTGCGAGATCGCCGGCGCGTTGAAGAACGTCGTCGCGATCGCCGCCGGCATCGCCGCCGGGCTGGGCTACGGGGACAACACCAAGGCCGCGCTCATCACCCGCGGGCTCGCCGAGCTGGCCCGGCTCGGCGTCGCGCTCGGTGGCGAGCCCCTGACGTTCTCCGGCCTCGCCGGGATGGGAGACCTTGTCGCCACCTGCACCAGCCCCAAGAGCCGGAACCGCAGCGTCGGCGTCGAGCTCGGCCGGGGCCGATCCCTCGAGGACATCCTGTCCGAGACGAAGATGGTGGCGGAAGGCGTCAAGAGCACCGCCGCGGTCCTCGCCCTCGCCGCCGAGCACGACGTCGACATGCCGATCGCGGCGATGGTCGGCGCGGTCCTCTACGACGGTCGACGCCCCGCCGACCTCGTGCCGGCACTCATGCTGCGGGAAGCGAAGCCCGAGCTCCACGGCATCCGGTGAGCACCGCGGTTGGTGCGATCGGATCAGGCCGGCACGTGCGCGTCGACGAGCACGGCGGCGTCGAGCCGTTCGACGCGACGTGGTCGCTCGACTGGTGGGTCGGAGCCGACGACCGCTGGCACCGACCGGCTCACGAACCCACCCTGCGCCAGACCCTGGTCGACGGCGTTCCCGTCGTCCGCACCGCGATCCGCGTCCCCGGTGGCGACGCGGTGCAGCACGTCTACGCCGTCGGTGGCCCCGACCTGGTCGTCATCGACGTGGAGAACGCGTCCCCGGCCCCGTTCGTGTTGGCGCTCGTCGTGCGCGGCGCCGAGCAAGTGACCCTCGACGACGGGGCGGTGACGATCGACCGTGACGGTGGGGTGCTCGTCACCACGAGAGGACCATCACGGTGGGCGGCCGGCCGGGACGGCACGACCGAGGAGACGGTGACCTCGGGCGCGGCGAGCGACGCACCGTTCGCGCCGGTCCGGGACCGCAGCCACCACCTCGAGGCCGCGTTCCTCTATCCCGTGGCCCACCGCAGCGAGATCCGGTTCGCGCTGCACCTCGGTGCCGATGCCCGGGAGCGGCACTCGATCGCCCGGCTCCCCGATCCGGGGGCCGCGGCCCGAGGCTGGGCCGCGCATCTCGACCGGGGCCTGCGCGTCGATCTCCCGGACCCCACCTTGACCGTGGCGGTCCGGTCGGCGCTCGCGGCCACGCTCCTGGCCGGTGCGCGCCGGCCGGTCGCCCCCGAGACCGTCGCCGCGCTCGAGGACTGGGGCTTCGACACCGAGGCCGCCGCGGCCTGGGCCACGCTCGGCTGGCGCGACCGCCGGGCGGCGGGACACCGTCCGGCAACGCCCGCCACCGGGGCTGACGTCGCCGCAGCGCGAAGCGACGCCGAGCTGCTCACCCGCCTCCGGGCTCTGCTCGCGCACGAGGCCGGCGACGGAACCGTGACGCTGCTGGCCGACCTGCCCCCGGCGTGGCGGGGCCAGAGCCTCGACGTCCGGGACGCGCCCACCCGAGCCGGACTGGTCTCGTACGCGGTCCGGTGGCACGGGCCCCGACCCGCGCTCCTCTGGGAGGCTCCGCCGGGCGTGCCGCTGCGCGCGCCGGGACTCGACCCGGGGTGGGTCACGCTCGAACCGAGTGGCGAAGCGCTCCTGACCGC
>DAIMHT010000070.1:0-4199 GCA_036723155.1 Actinomycetota bacterium | reverse complement strand
GACAGGTCCACCGCGTGCTCGAACGACGCCTGCGGCCGCCCGACCAGGTCAACGACCCAGCCCCGGGCCGGCGCACCCCAGAGCTCGAACGTGGCGGTCGCCGGATCCGGGGACGCGTTGAACACCCGAATGACGAGCCCGCCGCCGTCGCGGCTGACCGCGGACACTTGCGCGCCCTCGACCCGCAACGCCTGCCCGGTCGCGGGCTCGGTGGCGTCGGTCGCGGCTGGCACCCGGGCCCGTTCCAGCCGCACCAGCACGGAGTCGGCGATGGCGTACAGGTCGGCTTCGCGCCAATCGCCGCGGTGCGGGACGAGGGCGTACTCGACGACCTGACGTCCGGCCAGCTGCGGTCCCTCGAGGGGGTCGATGGGGCCCGCCGGGTTGGGCCGCAGCGACGGCTCGGCGCGGGACAGGTATCCCGTCGCGCGCAGGAGTGTCAGCGCCAACTCCCGGCCGTCCTCGACGACCTCGTACTCGAGGAGCCCGTCGTGCACGACCGCCAACCCGACCGAGCCGTCGGAGCAGTCCACGAACCGGCGCGACACGAACGTCGGGAGCCCGGCCTCGTGCGGGCCCCCCTCGGCGGTCAAGCCCCGGCGCACCACCGCGAAGGCGCATTCGGCGTCCGAGGCGTCCACCGGCGCGGGCAGCGGGAAGTGGGCGCGCAGCCGATGGTCGCGGGCCCGGTTGTCCACCTCCGCCCGAACGCGGAGGAAGCGCTCCCCGGCCCGCAGCTCCAGTCGGGTGCGGACCTCGCAGCGCACGGTCTCGTCGCGGCGGCGCTCGCAGCGGCGAACGTCGCCGACGGCGTCGGTCGGCCAGTCATACCCGGCCACCACGTCGACGACGGCCCGCACCGGCCCGGTCTCGCGGACGCCGACCTGCACCGTCGACGGGCGATCCACGACGCGATCCACCGTCGGCGGCGAGTAGTTGTACGTGTCGCCGCCGTCCCCGCCGTCGACCAGCCGGTTCAACCCCTCGACGCGCACCCCGTCGGTCGTCTCGATCGTCAACGTGGCGTCGCCCGGATCGACGACCACCCGCAGATGCTCGTTCGCGAGCTCCCCGTCGCCCGCCCGCACCGCGGTGCTCGGGCCCGGCCCGACGGCCGGCTGGTAGGTGCGCCACCCGAAGCCCGGCACGGGGTCGGCGGCGAACACGATGGAGCGAGCCGGCGCCAAGACCTGTCGGAACCGGATCGTCGCCCCCCGCTCGCCCAAGGCGAGCAGCTCCTCGCGCGTCTCTTCGAGATCGATCGGCTCCTCGCCGGGACCCGCGGCCCGCAGCACGTACTCCCACTCGGCGCCCGGGAGCTCGCGGCGATTGACCTCGGCGATCCGGGCCGCGGCGAACTCCGTGCCGCGCATGAGCTCCAGGACCCAGCGCACCTTCTGACCGGTGACGACCGCGGCGAACCCCTCGCTTCCGAACTCCGACACCACCTGGGTCGGACACGGGGTGCCATCCTCGGCGACCAGGTGCACCGGGCCGCTCCCGGGGACGACACCGTCGATCAAACCGCCCCGATCGACCGGAGTCGGGTTCACGACGAGGGTCGCGCCCGGCGCGGCGGCGACCCGACGGGCGAGGGCATGCAACGCGTCCCGGACGAGGGTGTCGCCGACCTGGCGGGCCTCCTGGTAGCGGACCCGGACCGCCTCGACCACCTCGTCGTCGCTACAGGCGCACGACGAGTCATGGGCGCTGTTCAACACCAGGTGACGCCACCCCACCTCGAGCAGCGACGCCGGGTACGCCTCGGCGGGTTGGAACAACGCCGACAGCGGCTCGGCGCGTCGCTCCAGGGCCCGTTCCGCGGCGGCGCAGAGCCGGTGCACGTCGACCCGGTTCGACGCCACCCCCATCAAGACGTTGGCCCGGGCCCCCGAGCGCAGCTCCCCGCTCCACGTCGCCAGGCCCGCCGTCGGCTGGGTCGGCAAGTACTCGGCGAGGGAGGTGACGACGAACCGGTAGTCGTCCTGCAGCGCGTTCGCCTCGGCGACGACGCGTCCCAACCAGGGCTGTGGCATCTGGTGGTCGGTGCCGTTCATGAGGAGCAGCGCGCCCCCCGACAGTCGGGCCCCCCCGAGCTCGAGCTCGTAGCCGTGCGCCCGGGCGAGGAGCAGCTTGGCGTCATCCGGAAGGTCCCGGCCGTTGGAGTACGAGCCGTACAGGTACTCGGCCCGCACCCGCGATCCGTCGGGCGCCTCCCACCAGAACGCCGTCTCGGTGATCGCCGCCGGCACTCCCCGCCACACCACCGCGTGCTCCAAACCGGCGAGGCGCAGCACCTGGGGCATCTGCGCGACATGGCCGAACATGTCGGGCAGGTAGCCGACCTGCATCGCCCCGCCGAGCGCGGTGGCGCGCGCCATCCCGAGCTGCAAGTTGCGGACGATCGTCTCCCCCGAGACCATGAACTCGTCCATCAGGATCATCCAGGGGCCGACCTGGACCCGCCCGCTCGCGGCGAGACGAGCGAGGCGCGGTTCCGCCTCGGGTCGAACCGCCAGATAGTCGTCGATCACCGCGGTCTGGCCGTCGAGCAAGAAGCGCGCGTACGACAGGTCACGCTCGAGGAGCGGCAGCAACGCGTCGAGCAGATGGACCAGCCGGACCCGGAACACCTGGAACGGCGAGTACCACTCGCGATCCCAATGGGTATGGGGAACGATCGCGACCGTGACCGGATCGTTGGCAGTAACCGGCGTCGACTCGGCCTCGGGGCGGGGCGCGGCCGTCTCCATGGCGTGAGCCTACGGGTCCGTCAGCAGCGAGCACCGAGCGACTCCGGAGTCGGGTGGAGCGGGCCTCGATACGATCGATCGATGCCAGCCCGCGTCGCGTTGGATCTACCGAACACGTCCGTGTTCCTCGACTTCGACGGCACCGTGACGCTCCGCGATGTCGGCCAGCACCTCTTGGCCCGGCACGCCTCGGCCGAGTGGCTGCGCCTCCACGACGAGTACGACGCGGGAGTCATCGGCAGCCGCGAGTGCCTCGTCGGCCAGTGGGAGCTCGTCGGCGTCGACGAAGCGGCGCTGCGAGCGACGGCGGCTGAGGTGCCCGTCGATCCCGGCTTTGCGCCCTTGGCCGACGCGGTTCGCGGCGCCGGTGCGGAGCTCACCGTGGTCTCCGACGGCTTCGGCTTCTACGCCGAGGCGGTCTGCGGGAGCGTCGGCGTGCCGGTGCTCACGAACCGCGTCGACTGGGCGACCGGTGCGCTCGAGTTCCCCTACGAGGACCGATGCTGCGCCTGTGCGACCTGCGGGGTGTGCAAGCAAGCACCCATCAAGGAGGCCCGCCGCGCCGGGCGGACGACGGTGCTGATCGGTGACGGGACGAGCGACCGCAAGGCCGCGCTCCTCGCCGACGTGGTCTTCGCCAAGGACGCGCTCGCCGACTGGTGCGACTGGTACGACGTGCCGCACCATCGCTTCACGACCCTCGCCGACGTCCACGCGGCGCTGATCCCGTAGCCTCGGTGCGATGCGCGTCGCCCTGGGCTCGGACGAGCGGACACCACTCACCGACGCCGTGGTCGACGACCTTCGCGGCCGCGGCCACGAGGTCTCGCTCCTCGGCCCCCCCGCCGGTGAGGACAAGCAGTGGGCCCAGGTCGGCCGTGAGCTCGGCGAGCTGGTGGCGTCGGGCTCCTGCCAGACCGGGGTCCTGTTCTGCTGGACCGGCACCGGCGCCTCGATCGCCGCCAACAAGGTCTCGGGGGCCCGGGCCGCCTTGTGCACCGACGCCGCGACGGCCGCCGGCGCCCGTCGTTGGAACGATGCCAACATCGTCGTCATGGGGCTCCGCTTGACCAGCACCGACCTGGCCCGGGAGATGCTCGACGCCTGGTTCAGCACCGATCCCGATCCCACCGAGGCCGAGAACATCGGACGCCTCGAGGCCTGACGGACCCCGCGGCGAGGCTCTACGCTCCGCGCGGTGGGAACGTACGTGATGCTCACGACCCTGGGTCCCGACGGATGGGCAACCGTTCGTGAGAACCCCGAGCGGATCCGCCAGGTGACCCACGAGGTCGAGTCGATGGGGCTGAAGGTCATCGCCCAGTACGCGCTGATGGGCCAGTGGGACTTTCTCAACGTGATCGAAGCCCCGGACGAGGCGACGTTGGCCAAAGCCGCGATCTCGCTCGCGGCCCGGGGCACGATGCGGACGATGACCCTCCAGGC
>DAIMHT010000069.1:0-7355 GCA_036723155.1 Actinomycetota bacterium | reverse complement strand
TGCACGATCAACGAGCCCAACATCGTCTCGTTGATGGGTTGGCTCATGGGGGTGTTCCCGCCCGGGAAGACCCAGGACCTCGACGGGTACGTGAAGACGAACGAGCATCTGCGGGCCGCGCACCGCAAGGCGTACGACGTCCTGAAGGCCGGTCCGGGGGACTTCCCGGTGGGGCTCACCCTGTCGATGGGTGACTGGACCGCGGAGCCCGGCTCCGAGGCGCTCATCGACACCTACCGGCGACACCACGAGGACGAGTACCTCGAGGCGGCGCGCGGGGACGACTTCGTTGGGGTGCAGGTCTATTCGCGGAACCGGGTGGGGCCCGATGGGGTCCTCGGCCCGGAGCCGGGCGTCGAGGTGCTCCCGATGGGCTACGAGTACTGGCCCCAGGCGGCGGAGGCGGCGATCCGCCACGCCGTCGACGTCGCTCGCGCCCCGGTGTATGTGACCGAGAACGGGATCGGCACCGATGACGACGAGCAGCGGATCCGGTTCGTGCGCGAGTCGCTCGAGGGGGTGGCCCGGACGATCAGCGACGGTCTGGACGTGCGGGGCTTCTTCTACTGGTCGCTGCTCGACAACTTCGAGTGGGCGTACGGGTATCGGATGCGGTTCGGGCTCATCGGTGTGGATCGGGCGACCCAGGCCCGCACGGTGAAGCCGAGCGCGACCTGGTTGGGGCAGGTGATCAGCCGAAATCGCATCGATTGATGATCGGGACTTCACACGCTGCTGACCGAGACGATCGACGCTGGAGACCACTCGGGGAGTCAGAATGGGCGGCGTGGAGAAAGGGACGATTGTCGTCGTTGACGATGAGCCGAACATCGCGGACCTGGTCGGCCTGTACCTCGAACGCGAGGGTTACCGGGTCCTGAAGGCGCCGACGGGCGACGCGGGGCTGGAGGCGTTCCGGACCCACCGGCCGCGGCTGGTGGTGCTCGATGTCGGGCTCCCCGACGTCGACGGGCTCGAGGTCTGCAAGCGGATCCGTCAGACCTCCCAGGTGCCGATCATCTTCTTGACCGCCCGGGACGGTGAGGTCGACCGGGTGGTGGGGCTCGAGCTGGGCGCCGACGACTACCTGACGAAGCCGTTCTCGCCCGCGGAGCTGGTGGCGCGGGTGAAGGCGGTGCTGCGCCGCACCGACGGGGCGCCCGCCCCCGAGGTCGTGCAAGCGGGCCGGGTGGCGATCGACGTGGGGCGACGCGAGGTGCGCGTCGACGAGGCCGCGGTCGAGCTGACCACGAAGGAGTTCGACCTGTTGAAGTTCCTCGCCGAGCGGCCGGGGCTGGCGTTGTCGCGCCAGCAGATCCTCGACGGGGTGTGGGGCTATGACTGGTTCGGGGACGCCCGGACCGTGGACGTGCATATCGCGCAGGTGCGCAAGAAGCTCGGTGACGCCGTCGACATCCATACGGTGCGCGGCGTCGGGTATCGCCTCGAGTCCACGCGCGCCGCTGACCGATGAGCCGCCGGCGGGCCTCCGGGTCCGTCGACCGGCCCCGCCGCCGGCTCCGGACCCGGCTGTTCGTCGCGATGTTCGCGATCGCGTTCGGGGTGCTCGTCGTCGCCGGGGTCGGCGCGGTGGGGATCGCCCGGCAGACCGCGTCGGCGGCGGCGATCAAGGACCTGAAGCAGAAGGCGAAGCCGGTGGCGACCGAGCTCGACACCCTCGGGCGCCAGTTCCGCACCAACCGGGCCCGGGTCAACCCGACGCAGGCGACGCGGACCTGTCAGCTGGTGACCGCGGTGCTGCGCATCTCGAGTGGGAGCGTCGTCGTCGTCACCGCCGACGGCTCCGTTCAAGAGGGGGTGGCGCCGCTGCTCGGCAGCGCGTGCGCCAACCAGGCCAACCTGGCCCTGCCGGGCGACGTGCGGACGTCGGACCTCAACGTCGATCAGATCCTCGTCGGTCAGCAGCAGTCGGGCGTGTCGGGCAGCACCGCGTTCGTGGTCGACCCGTTGGGGGCGGTGGGAGCGACGACGCCGGCGCTGGTGCTCACCCAAGGGGTGGACACCCGCCCGTTGGGGCGCGCGGGCCCGTACCTGTTCCTCACGGGGGCGATCGCGCTGCTCGTGGCCGGACTGGTGTCGGCGTACCTGGCGCGGCGGATGACCCGGCCGATCGCGGCGATGCGCGACACCGCGCAGCGCATCGCGGGGGGTGACCTGTCGGCCCGGGTCGGCACGATGGGTCAACCCGACGATGAGCTCTCGAGTCTGGCCAAGAGCCTCGACGCGATGGCGTCGGAGCTGGAGACGGCCCGGGGGCATGAGCGGGCGTTCCTGCTGAGCGTGTCGCACGACCTGCGGACCCCGTTGACGTCGATCCGGGGGTACGCGGAGGCGATCAAGGACGGGATGGTGGAGGACCCGGTGGAGCAGGCCCGGGCGGGGTCGATCATCGCCGCCGAGGCTCGCCGGTTGGAGCGGCTGGTGGCGGATCTGCTCGACCTGGCCCGTCTCGACGCGCACCAGTTCTCGTTGAACCCCCAGCCGGTCGACGCGCGCTCGGTCGTGTACGACGCGGTCGCGGGGTTCGTACCGTCGGCGCGGGACTGGGGGTTGCGCCTCGAGGTGGTGCGGGGTGACCCGGCGCCGCTCGACACCGATCCGGAGCGGCTGGCCCAGATCACCGCGAACCTGGTCGAGAACGCGTTGAAGTACGCGAAGAGCACGGTGCGGGTCGATGTCGACCGCAGCGACGGTCACGTCGAGCTGCGCGTCGACGACGACGGGCCGGGGATCCCGGTCGCGGACCGGGACCGCGTGTTCCAGCGGCTCTACACCGCCCGGCAGGCCCCCGGTCGCAAGGTGGGGACCGGGATCGGGTTGGCGATCGTGCATGAGCTCGCGGGCGCGATGGGTGGCGCCGCGAGCTGCGAGCCGCTCGATGCCGGCGGCACCCGGTTCCGGGTCACGATCCCCGCGTAGCGGCCCGGGCCTTCCGGCGGCCCGCCGCGAGGTACCAGGCGGTGCCGACGACGAGCCACGACGCGTTGATGGTCACCGCTTGGGTGTCGCGTCGCAGCACCCAGCCGGCGACGATGGCTGCGACCGCGAGCTCGTGGGCGATGAACCAGCGGGTGCGTTGCTCTCGCACGACGGGGATCCATCGGGTGAGCACCGCGATCGAGGTCGGGTAGCCGAAGATGAACAGGGCGGTGCTCACCGGTCTCCCATCGTGACGAGCTCGGCGTCGACCAGGCCCGTGTCCCAGCGGAGCTGGGCCGGGGTCGGGGGCTCGACCTCGCGGCGCACCATGGCCAGGCCGACGGCGCGGGTCTCGCCGGGCACCGCCGCGACGCTGGTGAGCGTCCCCCGGTCGGTGCCGTCGACGACGACGGTCGCGCCCTGGGGTGGGGTCGCGCCCTCGGGGATTCGGACCCCGCGGAGGTACCGGTTGACGTGCCCGCGGGTGTCGATGCGACAGACGAGCTCTTGGCCGACGAAGCAGCCTTTGGTGAACGAGACCGCGTCGCGTTCGAGGAACGCCTCTTGGGGGATGGTGCTGTCGTCGATGTCGACGCCGAGGCGCGGCACCCCAGCTTCGATGCGGAACGCCTCGAAGCGCTCGGGGGTCCACCGCTCGACCGTCGGGTCGATGGCCGCGGCCGCGGCCTGGACCGCGTCGAGGGGTCCGAGGAGGTCGACGCCGGGGTCACCGGCCCAGTCGGTCGGGAGGGCGTGCACCGCGTCGGGGACGGTGTCGGTCGTGACGCCGACCGTCGAGACGAGACCGGTGGTGGCGGTCCGGTCCTCGAGGTCGACCTTGACCCGGATCCGGAACCGGTTGAGGGACGCGAGGAGGCGGGGCGCGTAGTCGGCGTCGGTGTCGAGCCACCACTCGTCGCCGGTGCGCAGGATCCGGAACGCGACGTCGAGCTTGCCTTGGGGGGTGAGGAGGAGCGCGGCGGCGTGGTCACCGTCGCCGAGCGGGTCGAGGTCCTGGGAGACGAGGCTCTGCAGATAGGAGGTGGCGTCGTCGCCGTGGGCGACGATCAGGCCCCGCGGGGAGCGGTCGGCGACGAACGGGGAGTCGGTCACGTGAGTGTCACCGACGTGAGCCGGCGGGCCGCGGCGGCCGCGGTCAGCAACGCCCGGGCCTTGTTGGCGCATTCGAGGTCCTCGTCGGCGGGGTCCGAATCGGCGACGATCCCCGCGCCGGCTTGGACGCTGGCGTGCCCGTCGGGGCCCCACACCATGGTGCGGATCGCGATGGCGGTGTCGAGGTTGCCGGAGAAGTCGACGTAGCCGACCACCCCCGCGTACGGGCCTCGTTTCACCGGCTCGAGCTCGTCGATGATCTCCATCGCCCGGACCTTGGGTGCGCCGCTCACCGTGCCCGCCGGGAACGTGGCCCGCAGCACGTCGACGGGGGTGCGACCCTCGGTGAGCTGGCCCGACACCTGGCTGGTGAGGTGCATGACGTGCGAGTAGCGCTCCAGGGTCATGAGCTCATCCACGTGCTCGGTGCCGAAGCGCACCACGCGTCCGACGTCGTTGCGGGCCAGGTCGACGAGCATCACGTGCTCGGCGCGCTCCTTCGGGTTCTCGGACAGCTCGGCGGCGAGGCGCCGGTCGTGCTCGTCGCTCTGGCCCCGGTAGCGGGTGCCGGCGATCGGGCGGCTGATGACCCGACCGTCGAGGAGCTGGACCATCGGCTCCGGTGACGAGCCGACCAGGGTCACCTCGGGATGACGGACGACGTACATGTACGGCGACGGGTTCACCTGGCGGAGCACCCGGTAGACGTCGAACGGGTCGACGGGGTCGTCGAGGTCGAAGCGCTGCGCGAGCACGACCTGGAAGATGTCACCGGCGAGGATGTGCTCGCGGGCGACCTCGACCGCGTCGTGGTAGCGGCCGCCGCCGAGGGTGGAGCGCACCGCGGGGATCTCGGTGAGCCGGTCGGCGGGCGGACGCGACGGCGAGTACGGGAGCGGTCGGGCCAGGTCATCGACGAGCGCGTCGAGACGCGCTGCGGCCCGGTCGTACGCGGCGTCGACGTCGGGCTCAGCGTCGAGGAACACGTTCTCGATGAGGTAGAGCCGCTGGCGGAAGTGGTCGAACGCGGTGACGTGCCCGGTCACCGACAGGACCGCGTCAGGCAGCCCCTGGTCGTCGGGCGGCACCGCGGGGAGCCGTTCGACCTCGCGCACGACGTCGTAGCCGAGGTAGCCGACGATCCCCCCGTGGAACGGAGGGAGCGCGTCGAGGCGCGGCGCCCGATACGCGCCGAGCAGCGCGTCGAGCGCGGCGAGGGCCCCCCGGTCCAGCGGCACCCCGGCCGGGAGTGGACCGCCGGTCACGCTGACCTGGCGGCCCCGGACGACGAGGGTGAGCGCGGGGTCGCGGCCGAGGAACGAGAACCGGCCCCACCGCTGCCCGTGCTCGACCGATTCGAGGAGGAACCCGGGCGGGCCCTGGGGGTCGGCACCGACGAGCTTCACGAACGCCGAGACCGGGGTCTCGAGGTCGGCGAGCACCTCGCGCCACACCGGGACGACCGAATGCCCGCGAGCGAGGGTCCGGAACTCGTCGCGCGACGGTCGGAGACCGTCGTCGCCGGTCACGACCGGTCAGACCCGAAGGACCGGAAGAAGCAGCTGTACTCGCCGGTGTGGCAGGCCCCCTCGCCCTCCTGCTCCACGACGAGCAGCAGCGTGTCTCCGTCGCAGTCGTAGTAGGCCTCGCGGAGCCACTGCCGGTCCCCCGACGTGTCCCCTTTGCGCCAGAACTCCTGGCGGCTGCGGCTCCAGAACACCGTGCGGCCCTCCTCGAGGCTGCGGCGCAGGGAGGGCTCGTTCATCCACGCCATCATGAGGACGCGGCCGGTGGCTTGATCCTGGACGATCGCGGGGACGAGCCCGTTGGCGTCCCAGTGGACCTCGGCGAGGTCCTGGTCGCGGATCGGGATCGGGGTCGCGGTCGGGGACATCACGTCGAGCGTACCTCCGGCCTCTTGCGGCCCTGAGCTCCATTGGCGGACGCGCGAGACTCCGGCGGCCCCATGAGCGGACCTCCGAAGCCACCGCGCGCGCCGCGCCGCCCCACCGAGCTGCGGCACGGTGACGAGGTGCGCGTCGACGACTGGTACTGGCTCCGCGACCGCGACGACCCCGCGGTGCGTTCGCTGCTCGAGGCCGAGAACGGCTACGTCGAGGCGATGCTGGCCCCGCTGAGCGGCCTGCGCGACCGCGTGTTCGACGAGATCAAGGCCCGGGTGGTCGAGACCGACGTGAGCGCGCCGGTGCGGCGCGGCCCCTTCGAGTACTACACGCGCACCCGCGCCGGTCTCCAGTACGCGATGCACTGCCGCCGCCCGGTGGGCACGGGCGCTCCGGACCCGGACGCGGCACCGGGTCAGGGAGACGAGGAGGTGCTCCTCGACGAGAACGCCCTCGCCGGCGAGGGCGAGTACTTCGCGTTGCGAGGCTTGGCGCTGTCACCCGATCAGGCCCGCCTCGCGTACTCGGTGGACCGGACCGGCGGGGAGCGGGCCCACCTCCACGTGCGGGACCTGACGACGGGCCACGACCTGCCCGACGAGGTTCCCGACACGTACTACGGGCTCGGCTGGGCGAACGACGAGCGCAGCATGTTCTACGTCCGGCCGGACGACGCGATGCGCCCGTACCAGGTGTGGTGCCACGTCCTCGGGACCGCGGTGACCGCGGACCGCCTGGTGTTCGAGGAGCCTGACGAGCGCTTCTACGTGTCGGTGCGGCGCGCCCGGTCGGGCGCGGTGCTCCTGCTCGACGTCGAGTCCAAGGTCACGACCGAGTCCTGGCTCGTCGACGCCGACCAGCCCGACGGGGCGCCGCGGATCGTGGCGGCCCGGGAGGAGGGCGTCGAGTACCGCGTCGAGCACCACCGGGGCCCGTCGGGCGAGGACCGGCTGTTCATCATCACGAACGTCGACGGGGCCGAGAACTTCCAGCTGATGGCCGTCGACGCGGCGTCGCCGGGCCGGGACCACTGGCGGACCGTCGTCGCGGGCCGGGACGACGTGCGCCTCGACCGGGTCGACGCGTTCGCCCGGCACCTGGTGCTGTCGGAGCGGGCCGGGGGCATGGAGCGGCTACGGGCCCTGGACCTGGCCGGCGGCGACACGGTGGTGGAGGTCACCAGCGACGTCGCGACGACGTGGCTCGGCCCGAGCCCCGAGTACGAGCGCAGCACGGTGCGGGTGATGTCGACGTCGCTGGTGACGCCGGTCAGCGACTACGACTACGACCTCGCCACGGGCGCGACGACGCGGGTGAAGCAGCAGCGGGTCGAGGGCTACGATCCGGACCGCTACGAGACGCACCGGCTGTGGGCACCCGCCGGTGACGCCACGATGG
>DAIMHT010000068.1:0-7392 GCA_036723155.1 Actinomycetota bacterium | reverse complement strand
TGGGTGCCCTCCTCGTCGTCGGCGCCGGGCCCGACGTGCTGCACGTCTGCTCGGGTGGGTTCCTCCTCGACGCCGAGTTCACCCCGCAGCGGCTCTCCGAGCTGGCCAAGATGGACGGGGCGATCATCGTCACCGGGGACTGCTCCCGCATCGTGCGGGCCAACGTCCACCTGGTGCCCGACTCGAACATCCCCACCTCCGAGACCGGGACCCGCCACCGCACCGCCGAACGCGTCGCCCGCCAGGTGCCGGTCCCGGTCATCACCGTCTCCGAGGACCGGTCCGAGGTCGCCATCCACGTCGGCGGCCTGAAATGGGCGATCGAGCCCACCCCCCGCGTCATGGCCCGGGCCGATCAGGCGCTCCAGATCCTCGAGCGCTACAAGGTCCGCCTCGACACCGTCAGCGCGGGCCTCTCCGCCCTCGAGGTCGAGGACCTCGTCACGTTGCGTGACGTCGCCACCGTGCTGCAGCGCGCCGAGATGGTGCGAAGGATCTCCGAGGAGATCGAGGGGTACGTCGTCGAGCTGGGCTCCGACGGCCGGCTCGTGATGCTGCAACTCGACGAGCTCGTCGGCGGCGTCGAAGACGACCGCCGTCTCGTCGCCAAGGACTACTTCCAGCCCAACGCCGCCTGGGAGCTCGCCGACGTGCTGGGCCGCCTGGGCGATCTCGACGACGACGCGATCCTCGACCTGCATGAGGTCCTCGGCGTCTTGCACCTCGGTCCCGGTGTCGGCCTCGACTCCGCCGTCCAACCCCGCGGCTTCCGCATCCTCCACAAGATCCCCCGCCTCCCCGAGGTCGTGTCCGACCATGTCGTGGCCCGCTTCGCGAACTTGCAGAAGATCATGCGGGCCAGCGAGACCGACCTCGTCCAGGTCGACGGCGTCGGCGACGCGCGCGCTCGCGCGATCAAGGACGGGCTCGCCCGCCTCGCCGAGACCAGCATCCTCGAGCGCTACACCTGATGGGCGCCCTCGCGGTCGGCCCCCAGGGCGCGACCGTGGAGCGGATCATCCTCGCCGGCCCGGACGGGGCATCGGTCGACGCCATCCTCGCCACCCCCGACGCCGCCACCGGCGGTGTCGTCCTGCACCCCGACGTCGGGGGCGTGCGTCCGCTCTTCGACGAGCTCTGCCGGCGGGTCGCGACCCACGGATACGTCGTGTGCTGTCCCGAGCCGTTCGCGCGAGCCCCGCGCGACGTGCGCGACACCGACGACGCCGCGGCGCGCCTCGCGTACCTTCCCCACCTCGACGACGACCTCCAGCTCGGTGACCTCGCCGTCGCCGCCGACCGCGTCGGCGTTCCCGACGTCTCGGTTCTCGGGTTCTGCATGGGCGGCATGCAGACCCTCAAAGCCGCCGCGACCGGTCGGTTCCGGCGCGCCGTGCCCTTCTACGGGATGATCCGACTGCCCGAGGCGTGGCGAGGCGGCGGCCTCCGGGAGCCACTCGACACCGTCGCCGACGTCTGCGCCACGCTCGCCTTCTTCGGCGGCGCCGACCCGTTCACCCCACCCGAGGACATCGGGGCGCTCCGCACGGTCTGGCGAGACCGTGACGACTGCACCATCGTCGTGTACCCCGACGCCGAGCACGGCTTCGTGCACGCCCCCGACCGTCCCGCGCACCGGGCCGACGACGCCGCCGACGCCTGGCGGCGCACCCTGGCCTTCCTCGCCGGCTGACGCCCGCGGCCGGGCCCGGGGTCGCCTCAGAGCGTGGCCCGGTCCTCCATCGCCTCCCGGTCCAGGATCCGGTACTGGTTGCGGCCGTCCAGCGCCAGCCACCCGAGACGAGTGAACAGCGAGATCGCCTTGTTGACCCGCTCACGCGACGCACCGACCATCGCCGCGAGCTCCTCTTGGGTGATGGGCAGCGCGAACCGGTCCCGTGACCCGGCCAGCTCGAGCAGCCGCTTGGCGGTGCGGGCCGGCACGTCGAGGAACACCGCGTCGGCCACCGCCTCGTTGGTGGCCCGCAACTGCCCGGCGAGGATCCGCACGATCACCCAGAGCAGCTCCGGCTGGGCCCGCAACACCGCGCGGACCGGCTCGTAGCCGAGCACCACGACCGTCGAATCGGTGAGCGCGCGAGCGTCGGCGGACCGCGGCGCGTCGTCGAACAACGGGAGCTCGCCGAAGAGCGCCCCGTCCTCGAGCACCGCGACCACCGACTCCCGTCCGTCGCCGGCCTGCTGCGCGATCGCGATGCGACCCTCATCGATGATGAAGAGATCCTGCGCCGGATCCCCTTGGCGGAACAGCACCTGGTTGCGCGCGTAGCTGCGGACCTCGGCGCGGTCGCGCAGCTCGGCGAGCGCCTCGGCGGGCAGCGCCGCGAACAGGTCCGTCGTTTCGAGCAATCGTCGTTCGGGCACCGCACTCCTCCCGGCGCGCGAGAGCGTAGCGACAGCGTGCCGAGCCGGCCGGAGGCGTCTGGTATCCTGACCTCTCCGGCTTCCCCTCCTGCTCTGCCCTCGCGAGGAACCTCCATGTCGTTCGCCGTCGGTGACAAGGTCGTGTACCCCCATCACGGGGCCGCCATCATCGAAGGCAAGGAGAAGCGAGTCTTCGACGGGCACAAGACCGACTACTTCGTGCTGCGAATCACGTACGGGGACCTCAAGGTCTCGATCCCGGTCGAGAAGGCCGAAGAGATCGGGCTCCGTGACGTCATCAACGACGAAGAGGTCGAAGAGGTGTTCGCGGTCCTCCGCAAGAAGGAGGCTCGCATGCCGACGAACTGGTCCCGTCGGTTCAAGAACCACGTCGAGAAGCTCAAGAGCGGCGACATCTACCAGGTGGCCGAAGTCGTGCGGAACCTGTCGCTGCGCGAGGCCGACAAGGGCCTCTCGGCCGGCGAGAAGCGGATGCTCGCCCGGGCCCGCCAGATCCTCGTCTCCGAGCTCACCTTCGCGCTCAACGTCGACGAGGAGACCGCCGAGGAACGCCTCGACGATGTGCTCGCCGGCAAGGAAGTGAAGGTCACCAAGACCCGCCGGGCCCCGGCCAAGAAGAGGCCACCCCGCAAGGCCGCTGCCGCCAAGGCCAAGAAGGCGGCGGCCCGCAAGCGGTAGCGGGCGGTTCATGGGGCACAGCGCGGCGATCGTGGTCGCCGCGGGCGGGGGAGAGCGGTTCGGCGCCCCGAAGCAGTTCCTCTTCCTCGGCACCGACCGTCTCGTCGACCGGGCGGTCGCGGCCGCCCGCGCGGCCTGCGACGAGGTCGTCCTCGTCCTCCCCGCCGGGCACGCCTGGGACGGGGCCCCGGTCACGGCAGCCGTCGCCGGCGGCGCGACCCGCGCCGAATCGGTGCGCGCCGGGCTCGCCGCGGTGTCTGCCCGCTCCGACGTGATCGTCGTCCACGACGCGGCTCGCCCGCTCGCCACCCCGGACCTGTTCCGCACCGTCATCGCCGCGGTGCGCGCCGGCGCCGACGCTGCCATCCCCGCGGTGGCGGTCACCGACACCGTCAAACGCGTCGACGCCGACCAGGTGCTCGACACGCTGCCCCGTGACAGCCTGGTCGCGGTGCAGACCCCCCAGGCGTTCCGCGCCGACACCCTGCGATCCGCGCACACCGGTGGCGCCGACGCCACCGACGACGCCGCGCTCGTCGAAGCCGCCGGCGGCACCGTCCGCACCGTCGCCGGCGAACCCCGCAACCTGAAGGTCACCACGGCCACCGACCTGACCATCGCCGCCGCGCTCCTCGCGGAGCAGCCATGAACCTCCGCGTCGGGCTCGGCTACGACGTGCACGCCATCGGCGGCGACCGTCCCCTCATCCTCGGCGGCGTGCACCTCGACGGCCCCGGCCTCGTCGGTCACTCCGACGCCGACGCCATCGCGCACGCCGTCGCCGACGCCCTCCTCGGCGCCGCCCAGCTCCCCGACCTCGGCACCATGTTCCCGGCCGACGACGACCGGTACCGGGACGCCGATTCGATCGCGCTGCTGCGAGAGGTCGTCGCCCGCGTCGCCGCCGAAGGGTGGACCATCGCCAACGTCGATGTCGTCGTCGTCGCCGAGCGGCCACGGCTCGCACCGCACCGGGAGGCGATGAACGCGACCCTCAGTGGCGCGGTCGGCGCACCGGTGAACGTCAAGCCCAAGCGGGGTGAAGGGGTCGGCGCCCTCGGCCGCGGGGAGGGGATCGCGGTGACCGCGGTCGCCCTGCTCGTCACGGAACTCAACCGCGACGCGTGACCGCCCGCCAGTACCCTCGAGCGCGATGACCGTTCGCGTCCACGACACGCTGCAACGAGCCAAGGTCGACCTCGAGCTCCGCGAACCCGGGAAGGTCTCGATCTACGTCTGCGGCCCGACGGTGTACGACGTCCCCCACATCGGTCACGGCCGCACCGCGCTCGTCTACGACGTCATCCGCCGCTACCTGCGCTGGCGGGGCCTGGCGGTGACGTTCGTGTCCAACGTCACCGACATCGAGGACAAGATCATCGCCCGCGCCCACGAGACCGGCGGCACCGAGACCGAGCTCGCGCAGCGCTTCGAAGCCGCCTGGTGGGACCAGATGGACCGGCTCGGCGTCGAACGCCCCGATCACGCACCGCACGCCACCGCCTACGTCGCTGACATGCTCGAGCTCGTCGCCGAGCTCATCGACCGCGGTCACGCCTACGTCGTCGAGGGCCGCGGGGTGTACTTCGACGTTGCGTCGTTCCCCGGCTACGGCGCGCTCCCGCACCGTGACCTCGCGCAGCTCCTCGCGTCGGCGGGCGGACGCGTCGAGGTCGACGAAGCCAAGCGCAGCCCCGTCGACTTCGCCCTCTGGAAGGCCGCCAAGCCGGGCGAGCCCACCTGGGACTCGCCGTGGGGCCCCGGGCGGCCGGGCTGGCACCTCGAGTGCTCGACGATGGCCCTCGACCTGCTCGGCGAGGGCTTCGACCTGCACGGGGCGGGCGACGACCTGGTGTTCCCGCACAACGAGAACGAGCGCGCCCAAGCCGAGGCCGCCGGTCGTGCCTTCTCGCGCCACTGGCTCCACGCCGGCATGGTGGAGATCCGGGGCGAGAAGATGTCGAAGTCGCTGCACAACTTCCGCACGCTCGCCGACGCCCTCGACGCCCACGGGTCCCGCGCGTTCCGGATGGCGGTCCTCCAGACGCACTACCGCAAGGCCACCGAGCTCGGCGACGCCGAGCTCGTCACCGCGGGCAGCGCGGTCGCTCGGATCGACGCGCTGGCGCGCCGGCTCCCCGATGATGGAACCCCTCGACCACCTTTCGACCCGGCGACCATCGAGCGCTTCCAGGCCGAGATGGACGACGACTTCGGCACGCCCGGGGCCGTCGCCACGATCTTCGACGCCGTCGGTGCGGCCAACCAGGCGCTCACCGCCGGCGACCCGGAACGAGCTCGAACCCTGGGGGCAACGGCCGTCGAGCTCGCCGGGGTCCTCGGGATCCCGGTCGAATCCGGAGCCGAATCCGACGCCACCCTGGACGAGCGCGTCGCCGAGCGGGACGCGGCGAGAGCCGCCGGCGACTTCGAAACGGCCGACCGCATCCGCGACGAGCTGACCCAACAGGGGGTCATGCTCGAGGACACGCCGAACGGGACCGTCTGGCACCGGTCGTGAGCCCGCGCCGAGGCGAGGACCTCGGGGCGTCGATCGTGCCCGGGCGACGCGCCGTCATCGAGCTGCTGCGAGCGCAACGACGAGGCGTGCGCAGCGTCTCCGTTGCTCGAGGCCACGAGTCGGCGGCGGTCCTCGACGAGATCGAGCAGCTCGCGGCGGACGCGGGCACCCCGGTGCAGCTCGTCGACCCCGATCGGCTCCGGCGAGACGCCGGGATCGAGTCCGCCCAGGGCGTCGTCGCGCGAGCGGAACCCATCGCCCCCGTCCCCCTGGCCGAGCTGCTCGCGGCCCCGGAGGCGTTCCTCGTCGCGCTCGACGGTGTCACCGACCCGCGCAACCTCGGCGCCGTGTTCCGCACCGCCCTCGCGGCCGGCGCGACGGGAGCGATCGTCCCCCGGCGCCGCAGCGCCCTCCTCAGTCCCGCGGCCGTGAAAGCGGCCGCCGGCGCGGTGGAGCATCTCCCGATCGCCGCGGTCGGCGGCATCGCCGCCGCGCTCGACCAGGCGTCGCGCGCTTCGGTCTGGAGCGTTGGTCTCGACGCCGACGCCGACACGGTGATCAGCGACATCGGGGTCGCCGATCGGCCGCTGGTCCTCGTGCTCGGCGCCGAGGGGTCGGGGCTGCCGCGTCTCGCCCGGGCGCGCTGCGACATCCTGGCGCGCATCCCGATGCACGGGCCGATCGAGTCGCTCAACGTCGCCGCGGCGGCCGCGATCGCGTGTTTCGAGGTCGCGCGTCATCGCGGCAACTAGCCTGAATCCCGCGCCGGGTTAGCTCAGCTGGCAGAGCGCTGCTCTTGTAAAGCAGAGGTCGTCGGTTCGATCCCGACACCCGGCTCGCAGGCCGCGGGGCCGACCCTCCGACCGCGACGACGGATCGGCGCGGGATGCGGGTGCGGCGACGTCGGGAACGCGGCTCCCCTCGGATCGACCGGCGTCGAGGACCGCGGCCCTCCCGATCGCGGCCGCGCCGTCACGGGACGCAGAGCCGCGGGCGTCGCCGGTTGAGGTGGTGGCGCGGGCGCTCGGGTTTACGCTGCCCCGGTGACGCCGGTCGTCCGTCCCCTCGAGTGTGGATGGCTCTCGTGTGACTTCAGCACCATGATCGCGGGCCGATCGGGAGCCTGGCGCCTCCCGGTCGCCGCGTTCTTGGTCGAGCACGCGCGAGGGCTCGTCCTGTTCGACACCGGTCTCCATCCGGAGCTCGCGACGTCGATCGAGCGGCTCCGCAGCGTCGCCCACCTCTTCACCCCCGAGGTCACCGAGGCGGAGGTGGTCTCGGCCCGGCTGCGCAAAATCGGTGTCGACCCCGCCGACATCGCTGTGGTGGGGACCAGCCATCTGCACTTCGACCACTGTGGCGGCCACTCGCTCATCCCGAACGCACGCGTCGTCGTGCAGCGGACCGAGTGGGAGGCCGCTCATGATGAAGGGATGATCGAGCTCGGCGGCTACAACCCTGACGACTTCGAGGTCGGTCACGACATCCAGCTCGTCGACGGTGACCATGACCTGTTCGGCGACGGTGCGTTACGTCTCGTTCGCACCGACGGGCACACCCCGGGACATCAGTCGCTTGTCGTCGATGACCGTCTCGTACTCGTCGGCGACGCTTGCTACTGCCAGCTCGCCCTTGACACCGATGGCCTGCCTCCATTCGTGGTCGACGAGGCACGGCAACGCGTCGCGTTCGCGTGGCTCCGGGCCCAAGAAGCCGCGGGCCGGGAGCTGGTCTTCTCCCACGACCCCGACCAGTGGGCGGCGCTCCCCGCGACGCTCTAACGCACC